>CALFNR010000018.1:0-19827 GCA_937903005.1 uncultured Lachnoclostridium sp.
TGCCGGAGTTGTGAATGAGTTCATTCACATACCCCAACATTTATTATAGAGCCGTTATTTTTTCGTAAACGGTAGGCGTCTTACAAGAACGTGTATAGAAAAGTAGAGCTACAACTGCTATGATAGTTGCAGCTCTACTTTTATTAACGACATTTTTCCTGAACATTCTGGTTCCGTGGAAGAAATTCTTCTAGCAATTCAGGATGCTCCAGGAATGCCGTTCCTGGTAGGTTACTTAAAATGAACTGAATATATTTGCGTGGTTTCAGACCGTTGGCTTTCGCTGTCTCGATCAGACTGTAGACTCCAGCACTGGCTTTGGCTCCTTTGGGACTTCCACTGAACAGCCAATTCTTTCGTCCTATTGTAAATGGGCGTATACTGTTTTTGGGTAGATTATTCGAAAGTGCACAATCGCCATTTTCAAGATAGGTCATCAGGCCTTCCTTCTGGTTGACAGCATAACGAAATGCTTCTCCAATCTTTGATTTCGGCAATGCATTGCCTGTTTCCGTATCAACCCACGACCAAAAAGCATCCAGTACAGGTTTTTCCTATAGCAGACGCTGCTCTTTTCTCTCTTCAGAAGAAAGACCTTCCAGTTTGGATTCTATTTCAAAAAGCTTGTTTATGTACTGGATTCCCTGCGCAGAAAGGGTTTCTTCCAGCTTTTTCATGTAGGGCTGTTCATTTTTTCTGCAGTTCCGGCATTCAAATGTTTCCGCATGTGTCGCAGGTTCTTTCTTCTTCTGGGATCGTGAAGAGTTTCTTTTCGTGGGGAACATTTTTCAGCATGTCCCTACGCTGTCCCTGATATCTTCTTTTTGGTGTTCCTGTCATTTCTTCTATGGCTGGCTCTTGCTGTTCTGACTCTGTGGTTGTTTCGACCTCATTGAAAAGGGACAGCTGTCCGTCAATCTGCAGTGCAGATGATTTCTCCGAGCTGGTACCGAAAAGCTTTCCTGTTAAATATGTAACTGTTTCATGAAGTTTTCTGTTTTCCTGTTCTAGTTCTGATACACGCTTCATTAAAATCTGGTTATTCTCCCTTTGATGTCAATTTGTGTTGATTTTTGTATTACAACAGATCGAATGTTATTTGTCTAATATATTATAACCGATCCAGAAGATGCATTTTTAGGCATGGAGTTTAAATCCATGCGAAAGAAATCCACAGTGAATTCACGGTAGATGTAATGGAGTTTGTATTTACTTTTCTGCTTGCCAGGTTTTACTTTGGAAAGGTTGTGAAGGTAGTAGGAACACTTTGGATTGACACATTTATGTAGAATAAAGTGCTTGCGGTCTTTCTTGTGAACCAGGGTATAGGAGCGTTGCAGGAAGGACAGTGGCAGTCTTCGGGAATGTCACTGCCCTTGCGTCGGGCAATAGGCTTTAGGGTTTGGTGGTAGCGAAGCTGGTAGTAATTAAGAAGATCATTTCAGTCCCAGTCCTGCTTGTGGCAGATGATTTTTGGAAGTCCATCGGTTTTGAATTTCTGGTATTCAGGGGAGTGGGAATCATCAAAAGCCCACTGCTTGAGAGGAATGTATTTGTAAATAAATTTGATTAAACACTTGTAGTCTTTGTCCCAAGAGCCATGTGGCGTTGTCAAGAGTTTTACAATGATGTACCATAATGTTCCAAATCGGCTTTGATGCGTTATCCAGAAGAGATATAACGACTAGTAGAAGCAGAAGAGCGGTTTTTGCAGGAAGTTTGTGAAGATGAAAAGAACGTTATGATTGAAGCATTTGATGTTCAGTTCGAACCAATGAAAAAAGAGCATCGTCATTGTCAGGAACAGTTTTATATATACTGCCGTTCGCGAATCATTGAGTAAAAGTATATTGAAAATGTGAAGACTTTGTGAAACATTTCTGTATCTCTTGAATTTATAAAAAATGCGTGCTATATTACATATAGAACAAGAGAAACGAAACGCCATATTACTAAGTGACATTCCGCAATTCCCTGTGTTCTCAATTTGTGAATTGGAGGAAAAGATAAATGAATACTTTAAAAGTGCAAACGAGAGACATGGAAACAAAGGCAAAGAGACTAAGAAGAGAAGGTTATATTACTGGTAATCTTTTTGGCAGAGAAATCAAAGGTTCTATCCCAATTAAGGTAAAACTAAGCGAAGCAGAAGGAATTCTAAAACAATGTGTAGTAGGTACTCAGATTATGCTTGATGTTGAAGGCAAGCAATATGATGTGCTGATTAAGGAAATGGACTACGACGCAATGAAGAAACAGCTCATTGAAGTTGACTTTCAAGCTTTAGTTAGTGGAGAAAAGGTACATTCTGTAGCAGAAATTATACTGCACAATAAAGAAAAAGTTGTAGAGGGAGTATTGGAACAGCTGCTAACTGAAATTTCTTACAAAGCATACCCCGCTGACTTAGTTGATAAGATTGACCTGGATGTAAGTTCACTAAGACTTGGCGATACGGTTAAAGTTAGCGACTTAGACCTTGCAAAGAATGAGAACGTCGATATTATGACGAGCAAAGATGCTGTAGTTGTAAATGTTATTCAAAGCCATGTGGTTGCTGAGACTGAGGATGACGATGTTGCAGCAACAGAGGAATAAATAGAAAACAAGTAGATTATATTAGGGATTAACTGAGCAAAGTCAGTTAATCCTTTTTTGATCCATATTGAAGGTGGATTTTTCGACGTTGGTATAGTATACTTTAATTGATGTTTATTTGAGTTATTGGTGTTTTGCAAATAAGATTTTTAAAAAAGTACATAGACAAACGGAGGAGAAAGTATGAAACCTACCTTATACATTGTAATCCCTTGTTACAATGAACAAGAAGTCTTACCGATTACGGCACCCGAGTTTTTGCAGGAGATTGAGAAACTGCAGAAGCAGGATTTAATTTCAGATGACAGTAGGATTATGTTTATTGATGACGGGAGCAAGGATGAAACATGGAAAATTATTTCTGAATTATCACGGAAAAATAAGACATTTTGTGGCATTCGTCAGAGTCGAAATCGTGGACATCAGAATGCAGTGTTGGCTGGACTTATGGAAGCAAAAGATAAATGTGACATTACGATTTCTATCGATTGCGATGGACAAGATGACATTAATGCCATGGATGAAATGGTGAAAGCATATCTAGATGGATGCGAAATTGTATATGGGGTACGAAGCAGCCGTAAGACAGATACATTTTTCAAACGTTTTACAGCGGAATCTTTCTATAAGTTCTTAAATTCTATGGGAGCGGAAGTCGTATTCAATCATGCCGATTATCGTTTAATTTCATCTCGTGCTTTAAAAGAATTTGCTAATTTTAAAGAAGTAAATCTTTTTTTACGAGGCATGGTGCCACTGGTTGGATTTAAAAGTACATCAGTCTATTATGAAAGACATGAAAGAATTGCAGGAGAGAGCCATTATCCATTAAAGAAAATGCTTGCTCTTGCATTTAACGGTATCACGAGTTTAAGTGTAAAACCACTAAGTATGATAACAGGATTTGGAGTTATTGTTTCCTTATTAAGTTTCATTGGTGTAATCTGGGCCATTGTAACAGAGATTATAGGCAATGCAACGCCAGGCTGGGCAAGCATGATTTGTGCTGTCTGTTTTATGGGCGGTATACAGCTTATTTGTTTAGGGGTCATAGGAGAGTATATAGGGAAAATCTATATGGAAGTTAAGGGAAGACCAAGATATATCATCAGTGAAAGAACAGATGATAAGTAAAAAAGAAATAGCAGGTAAAGTGCTATAAGATTATAGGGGAAGGATGAGAGAAAAAAATGCGTATGTCGCGTGTTGAGGAAAAAGCAGTAGAGTTTATTGAAAAGTACGTAAATGTTCTATTCTTTATCATTGTTAGTATATCAGCTATTTATGTACGATATGCTGGTCGTGATGTTTTATCAGGAGATACGGTAGGATGCTTACAGCCATGGTTTGATACTATCAAACAAGGTGGAGGTGTAAAGGCGCTTAAGTATCAGGTAGGGGATTATAACGTTTTATATCAGACATGTATTGCATTTATGACCTATTTTAAAGGCAATAGCATGTATATCTTTAAAATATTTTCCGTTATATTTGATTTCGTAATGGCATTTATATCTGCATGGATGATGAGCGATATGCTAAGCAAAAAGAAGTTCAGTACACTGTTTAATATGGTATATACAGTAGTGCTGTTCTTGCCAACAGTTGTATTGAATGGCGCATACTGGGGACAATGTGATGCTATTTATACAGCATTTCTTCTTTTAACTTTGTATTATTTATATAAAGAAAAATATGTTGGTGCATTTGTTTTCTTAGGAATAGCATTCGGATTTAAGTTTCAAGCAGTATTACTTTTACCATTCATTATTTGTTATTATTTTTATAAAAAACGCTTTTCAATTTTTATGTTTGTTATTACAGCCGTTGTTTTCTGGGCAACTGGAATTGTTGCATTTATCAATGGCAGAGGAATCATGGAACCATTTAAGATTTATATGAGTCAGACAAAGACATATGAAAGTATGTATATGAATGTATCAAGTATCTGGGTTCTAGTAGGAAATGATTATAAAAACCTAAAGACATTTGCGATTCAGCTGACAATTATTTTGTGTGGTGTAGGTTTATACATGATAATGTCAAAACGCAAGAAGATTGCCACTGCAGAACAGTTTCTTAATACAGCAACTTGGTTTGTTTGGGTTTGTATTCTATTCCTGCCAGCAATGCATGAAAGATATACATTTAGTTTGGATCTTCTATTAGTTTTCTTATGCTTTATGGATGTTAAATATATTAAATACGCTGCAACGTCAACTACATTAAGTCTTATCACATATGGCGCATACTTATTTGGTAATGGTGGGATTGATAAGTGGTTTGTAATTGTTTACTTGGCTGCATTTGGTCACTATACGTATACAATCATGAAAAAGGACTGGTGTAATGTGATGAATGAAAGTGCAGAAGAAAATTTAGAAAAAGAGCTAGACCATGATTTCGATGAAGAGTCAGAATCGGAAGAATTAGGTTTAGAAGAATAGAAAATTCATATATTAGTAAAGAACGAACTGGCCATTAAAAGCTATAATAAATAATGGTCAGTTTTTATTTGACAAATTGGTTTACAAGTAGTAGACTAAAAATAAGGTTTACAACATGTAGACTAGATATTTCCCGAGTATATAACAATTTAAGAAAGGAGGTGAAACATGAGTACAGTAAAGATAGCAGAAGTAGAATACAAGTTTGTAGAGTTGATTTGGGACAATGAACCGATTCCATCAGGAGAACTAGTGAAGCTGTGCGAGAAGGAATTGAGCTGGAAAAAATCAACGACTTACACGGTACTTAAGCGATTGTGTGTTCGCGGTATTCTGAAAAATGAAGATGCTACAGTAACCTCCCTTATTAGTAAAGAGGAGTACGCAGGCCTTTGCAGTGAACAGTTCGTAGAAGATACTTTTAATGGGTCGCTGCCACAGTTTCTTGCAGCATTTATGAAAAGAAAGAAGTTAAGTAAGAAACAGGTGGATGAGATTCAGCAGATGATCGATGAGTACAAGGAGTAAGAAGAGGGGGAGTAGAAATGCAGATTAACATTCTATTGCTTCAACTGCAATTTTGCATCTTTACACTAATGGCTATTCTATTACGTAAAGGGATGAAACGAATCCCTAAAGTATATTCCTATATGCTGTGGATCTTAGTCTTTGCCAGATTGCTTTGGCCATTTAGCATAGACAGCGAGATAGGAATCATGCCAGAAAAAGGTGTTACATTATCAGTGGTGGAAGAAAGAATTCATGATAGCAGAATGCAAAAAGGAACCTATAAGAATGGAGTAGCGGCCGTTCAAAAGGTAACAAGGCAAAAATATCAAGATGCCCAAGCAGAAAGTGAGGACATAACAGAAGCACTAAAAAACTATGACGTAGGTTCTATTGTTCTCGGAATCTGGATTGGCGGAACAGTCAGTATTCTTGGATATAATTTAATTCTATTAAGAAGAATGAGAAAGCAGCTGTGTCATGCAAAGTGCATAAAGGAAAATATTTTTGTTTCAGACTTTATTGCAACACCATTTACAATGGGGATGATAGATATGCGTATTTATCTTCCTAAGTTCCTAGAAGAAAAGGAACAACCGTATATAATCTGTCATGAAAAGGTACATATTAGAAGAAAAGACTATCTTATAAAAAATATTGCGTTTTTATTAGCATGTATCAATTGGTTTAATCCATTTGTGTGGGTTGCATATCATTTTTTGGAGCAGGATATGGAGATGTCCTGTGACGAGGAGGTCATCAAAATCATGGGAAACGGAATCAAGAAGGAATATTCACAGTCTTTACTTAATTTTGCAACTGGACAGAATAAGAAAGCGCTGACACCAGTTACCTTTGGAGAAGTCAGTGTAAAACAGAGAGTCGGAAATGTATTAACAAGTAAGAGTACAAAGAAATGGATCGGCATAATAGCCATGATGAGCTGTATACTTGGTTTGGCAGCAGTACTATTTCTATGTACTCCAAGAACAATGAAAGAAAGCAGTAACGAATTATTTTCAGGGAAGAAAGCAGATGTTTTGGCAGAGAACAGTGCATTTATAGAAGAATGGGCGAACAATTACTCGAATCGTAATGTGGATTTTATATTGGAACATACATCAAAAAAGGCAAAAGGTTCATTGGAACAGGAAGGTTTGTTGGCAACAGAAGAGGGAAAATACTATTTCGGATGGTCCAGTCCTTGGCCTATGGACGAAAAAAATGCATATAGGATTATTGATAGAACCAATTCAAGCGCTACAATATTATATTATGCATTTACTTCTGATCCACATTATCGAGTATGGCGTGAGACATTCACCTATAAGAATAAGGGGGAGAATGGTTTTCAAGTGACATCAGAAAAAACGGAATTCTTTGAGGAAATCGTTACAAAAGATGACTTCTATAAAGCATACCCAGACGGAACAATTACAGGAACGCCAATGGACTATCTTGCAAATGATTGTGGGAAAGTCTTAAATGAAAAGGCATTAGGTAAAAATGCAGAGTATTACAAGGATTTATTGAAACCAGGAACTTCAGCAGTAAATCTGTTGAATATTTCCTATAAAAAAGTTAAGGTGAAAGTGTCTTATAAAAAGAATGGAGAAGCACGTGTAACAATTACGTTTAAGAAAAATAAAACGAAAGTTACAGTCAAGATGGTGCAGCCATTTGGAAAAAAAGGAATCTGGATTCCACAGGATGTAGTAAAGTAGTTGAAGGCAGATTCTACATTGCATAATTTATTTATTTCGTAACTTAACCAATGTGTCAAGTAGCATGGGGCAAAACTGTTGTAATAAACATGAAAATTGATATAATAAGGGGTGTACAGAAGTTAAGATACATTAACAAAACATGTATCTTTTGTATAGGGTTCAGCTAGTTTTTGCCCGTATATCCCCATTTTATGATAGGACATCATTTGTAGACCTATTAGTTTAACATGAAGATTTACCTGCTCAGTTGACATCAATGCGGACATCTCAGTTGACAAGTTTTTTACACATATTTGGATGAAGAAAGTCTTATGCCACTCCCTTATTGCATAAGGCTTTTTAACATACGAGGAAAGTCCTTTAGGAGTCCTTTCCTATAAGTTAAAAAGACTCCTAAAAAACAGCGATACCCGATCGGCGCGGAAAAGTGCCTTCTCCCTGAAGATTGAGGAGCAAGTGAGTTGAGAGTGTCGAAGACACTTTGTTCTGTTATAAGGAATGTTGAGGTTCGATATATTCTTGACATTCTCAATATAAGAACGATACAATGTAATGTGAGTTGAGAATAATTTACCTTTAGTAAGTTATTGTAGCAGGGGGTAGTGTTGTTTGAATCGGGATATATTATGTGTAAATGGGAAAGAATACAAAATTATAAAACTATTAGGCAAAGGGAAAGGTGGGTATTCCTACCTTGTTACGGATGGTCAGAATCAGTTTGTTTTAAAGCAGATACATCACGAACCTTGTGTTTATTATCAGTTTGGTAATAAATTAGAATCAGAACTTCGAGATTATAAGAAGCTCAGTTCAATTGGAATTAGGATGTCCAAACTCTATGAAGTGGATAAAGACAATGAGAGAATTTTGAAAGAATACATTGAGGGTGACACTATATTTACGCTGGTGCTTACAGATAGAATGGAGTCTTTGTACATACAGCAAATGCACCAGATGTGCAAGATGCTTTATGAAGCAAAAATGAATATTGATTATTTTCCAACTAACTTTGTGGTTAATGGAAATAGTATGTACTACATTGATTATGAATGTAATGACTACATGGAGGAATGGAACTTTGAAAACTGGGGAATAAAGTACTGGTCAAAAACACCAGAGTTTTTAAAGTATGTAGAAGTGAATAGAAAAAGGCATGAAGGGGAAGACGTTTGATATTACTCGAATGTCTTTTCTTAATTGATAGGAACTTCCGTTCCAATTCCTATCATAAGATGTAAAAGGTACTGGAAATGAGGAAGTCTAATGAAACTGATTGTTAACATAAAAAAGAAGCTTGGTTCTTTTCACTTAAATGTGGATTTTATAATTGAAAACGAGATAGTTGCGATTCTTGGTGCATCTGGAAGTGGCAAGAGTATGACATTAAAATGTATCGCAGGTATCGAGACGCCAGATGAGGGGTATATTATTTTGAATGATCGGATTCTATTCGATTCCCAGAAAAAAATTAACTTGTCTCCTCAGGACCGTCATGTGGGGTATCTTTTTCAAGATTATGCCTTATTTCCCAATATGACAGTGACCAATAATATTATGGCTGGAATGGGACGGAATCCCGATAGAGAAGTTTTGCTGAGAATGGTGAAACAGTTTCATCTAGAAGGGTTAGAAGAACACTATCCAGCACAGCTTTCTGGCGGGCAAAAGCAGAGAGTAGCATTGGCAAGAATGATGGCATCAGAGCCAGATGTGATATTATTAGACGAACCATTTTCAGCGTTAGATACGTATCTAAGGTGGGAGATGGAGCAGGAGATGGGTGAACTTTTCAATGAAATAAACAAGCCAGTAATTTTAGTTTCTCATAACCGAAATGAAGTATATCGATTGTGTCAAACGGTAAGCTGTATGGAAGAGGGATACATGGAGAAACCAGTTTCACGAAAACTCTTTTTCCATCATCCAAAAACAAAAACGGCTGCTATTTTATCGGGGTGCATAAATATATCAAGGGCGGAGCAGATAGATGATACCCATGTATTTGCGTTAGATTGGAACATGACGCTAACAGTGCCTAAGATGCGACATCCTGTTGAATATGTAGGAATTCGTTCACATTGTTTCAAGAACATAGAGGAAGATAATGTGTTCACCTTACTGGAAGCTCGATTGTTCGAAGAACCCTATGAGTGGAATGTGTCATTTCTAACGGAAAATTCGTCAGCCAGGTTGTATTGGAAAATACCAAAAGAAGATATTGGAGTGGTTCTTGAATTACCACAAAAGCTATATGTGAAAAAGGAAGATATCTTGTTGCTGAGGTAAATAAGGACATTCCATATGGAGTAGTGGCAGCATATATGATTGAAGCATTACATAATCAGAAAGCTGCCAATGACTTCTTAGCAATGTATAATCGCCAGATTGAAGTGTTACGAACTAATATTTATATTTCTTGACGTTTTTACATACCCTATGTTATCTTGATATACCAATATGCAATACAAATATAAGTGGGGATTTACATGAATCAATTAAAAGATTTAAAACTATTTCATCAAGTAGACAAGAATACGATAGATTCTGTTTGGAAAGCAGGAAAAGTCATTACGTATCAAAAAGGCGACCATTGTTTCTCAGCAAGAGAAATGTGTAATAAAGTTTATATTCTCATATCAGGAAAAGTAGCAATCTACAATCTTACGCATTCAGGAAAGAGAAAAATCATTTTCTATTTAGGCCATGGTGCTTTATTAAATGATCAGGTAACAAAAACTTCCTTACCTGCAGTTTCTTGTCAAACTATTGACAAATGCGAAGTGTTTTGTATATCAAAAGAAAGTTTTTTGAAACTGATGGAGAAGGATTTTTCGCTAACCCAAGCAATATTGTCAGACTATGAGCATAAGCTGTTTCGCATGAGCCATCAGCTAAAGAATACACTAGGCTGTATTTATCTGGAGCGAAAACTGGCATCTAAGCTTTGGAAGCTGGCGAGGGATTTTGGAGTTCAGGTAGACAAGGGAATCTATATAGATATTGCATTTAGTATCACAGAATTGGCAGATTTTCTAGGGGCTCCCAGAGAGTCAACTTCAAGAGCTTTGAAAAAACTTGTGGAAAAAGGTTTAGTTTGGATGGATGGAAAAAGGATTTACGTAATTGATCCAGAACGTATGTCAGTTTTTTATAGGACTGGAAACATAATGTAAAATTAATGTAAAATTTTTAAAATTAGATTAGTCTGTGATGATTGTCACAGACTATTTTTTTATTCTATATTATCATAATCTTAGTTAATTAATTATCAATATTTTGGAAGGAGATTTCACATGGGTTATTCCATTTCAATTGAACAAAGCAATGCTTTATTTCAGAGCTTAAGTGATAAATATGATATTTATGCACCAAAGATATTTGAAGGGGAGGGATGCTTCTCTGATACAGACAGTCTTCGTTATGGAAAAGTAAAATCATTTGATGAAATTCTATTCGAAAGAAAATCTGAGTTTTCCTTTAAAGAAGTGCTAATTCCGATGAGAGAGACATTGTTGTATTTTACAGAAAGCCAGACAATAGTGCCAGAAGAAGATAAAAAGGGAGCAATTATTTTTGTAAGAAGCTGTGATTTACATGCGATTAAGCGTCTAGATCAAATTTATCTTAAAAATGGAGCATCCGACTTTTATTATGCAAGACGTAGGAATAAAGTGAAATTTGCTTTACTTGGTTGTGAAGAAACTTGTCAGTCTGGTTTCTGTGTGAGTATGGGAACCAACACAACTGATGAATATGATTTCTCTTTCAAGATGACAAAAGAAGGTATCTTCGTTGATTGTAAGGATGAAACATTAAAAGAACATTTTGATAGCGTGAAATTAGGAGAAATTAATGTGATACCTGATTTTGTTACAGAGAATGAGGAAAAGGTTACATTGCCAAAGAATCTTTCGAATGACAGCTTTACGGATGAAATCTGGGAAGAGTACGGCAGTCGCTGCATCAACTGTGGACGTTGTAACTTTGTCTGTCCAACTTGTACTTGTTTTTCCATGCAAGATATCTTCTATAAAGATAATAAAAATGCAGGTGAGAGAAGAAGAGTGTGGGCTTCCTGTCAGATAGATGGGTATACCGACATGGCGGGTGGGCACAGCTTCCGTAAGAGTAATGCAGACCGTACAAGATTTAAAGTAATGCATAAAATCTATGACTATGAAAAACGTTTTGGATATCCAATGTGTGTTGGATGTGGACGTTGTGACGATGTCTGTCCGGAATATATTTCATTTTCAAACCTTGTGAACAGACTTGCAGCGAAGGAGGAACAGTAGATGACAAACGAATATATCCCATTCCGATCTGAGATTAAAGAAATTATTAAGCATACAGAGATTGAATATACATTCCGAATGAGTTTTAAAGGTGATGTAAAGCCAGGACAATTCTTTGAAGTGAGCATTCCAAAGTATGGGGAAGCGCCTATTTCTGTTAGTGGAATCGGAGAAGATACAGTAGATTTAACCATTCGTCGTGTTGGTAAAGTTACCAATGAAATCTTTGAGAATTATGTAGGGGACTCCTTCTTCATGCGCGGACCTTACGGAAATGGTTTTGATGTAGAAAAATACAAAGGAAAACAAATTGTAGTTATCGCTGGTGGTACGGGACTTTCTCCAGTGAAAGGGGTAGTAGATTATTTTGCGAACCATACAGAAGAAGCGGAAAGCGTTACTTTAATTGCAGGCTTCAAATCTCCAGAAGATGTTCTATTTAAGAAGGACTTTGCGTTCTGGAATGAAAAAATTAACGTGATTCAGACAGTTGATTCAGCACCAGAAGGTTACGAAGGCAATGTGGGTATGGTTACAAAATACATTCCAGAGTTAAAGATTAGAGAGCTTTCAAACGTAGAATTTATCACAGTTGGACCTCCAATCATGATTAAGTTTGTTGCAATGGAAATTTTAAAACTTGGTGTGGCAGAGAAAAATATCTGGGTATCCAATGAACGTAAGATGTGTTGCGGAATCGGGAAATGTGGTCATTGTAAAATCGGATCTACTTATGTTTGCTTAGATGGACCAGTATTTAATTATGTAGATGGAAAAGAACTGATTGATTAGGAGGAAACGAAATGTCATTAGATATTAATACAAAGAAATTAAAAAAGAATGCGTTCCGTGTATCAAAAGTTCGTGGAATCGGTGCTTCTAGAATTCGCGTCCCAGGAGGATTATGTACAGCAGAAGTATTAGGAATGGTACAGGAGATTGCACAAACTTATGGGAATGGTCTAGTTCATCTTACAACAAGACAGGGGTTTGAAATTGAAGGAATCCATTTTGAAGACATGGACGAGATCAATAAAAAACTTCAGCCAATCATAGAAGCACTTGAGATTAATCAGGTTGACCCAGATACAGGTTATGCGGCAAGCGGTACACGTAATATTACAGCTTGTATCGGAAACAATGTCTGTCCATTTGCAAACTACAACACAGCAGAATTTGCAAAGAGAGTAGAAAAAGAGGTTTTCCCTAATGACCTTCACTTTAAAATTGCATTTACAGGCTGTTCCAACGATTGTGCAAAAGTTCGTATGCACGACTTCGGTATTATCGGTATGACAATGCCTCAATATGATTCTAGTTTATGTATAAGCTGTGGAGCTTGTGTAAAGGCATGTAAGAAATTATCTGTTGGAGCACTTTCAGGAGAAAATTATACAGTAGTTCGTGATAAAGAAAAATGTATCGGTTGTGGTGTCTGTGTTACAAAATGTCCGACACGTGCTTGGACAAGAAGCAAAAAGAAATATTACAAATTAACACTTATGGGACGTACAGGTAAAAAAAATCCTAGACTTGGTAAGGATTTTTTAATCTGGGCAGATGAAGACAGTATCGTAAAAATTATCTTAAACACTTACAAATATGTAGAGAAGTATATTAGTCCAGATGCACCATTAAGAAAAGAACACATTGGATATATCATTGACCGAACAGGCTTTGAAGAATATAAAAAGTGGGCTCTTGATGGGGTGGAATTATTACCTGAAACAATCGTAAACCAGAACATTTACTGGGAAGGAATTCATTACGAGAATAAAAAATAAGTAGGAGAAGTAGAAAACGATGAAAAAAGTACAATCAACTTGTAACTTCTGTGCACTAGACTGCAATCTTGATTTTTATGTAGAGAACGACCGTATTGTGAAAGTCGTTCCTACAAAGGGGTATCCAGTAAATGACGGATTTTCTTGTATCAAGGGACTGTCTTTAGATAAACAGCAGACAACTGTAAAAGTAAACAGACTTCCACAAATTAAACAAGCAGACGGAACTATGAAAGAAGTAGCATGGGAAGAAGGCTTTCAATATGTAGCAGACAAATTAAAAGAACTTCAGGCGAAGTATGGTACAGAAAGTGTTGCAGGGATCAGTACAGGCCAGCTTACTATGGAAGAGTTTGCGATATTTGGACATGTCATGCGTAATGAATTAAAAACAAATGTAGATGGAAATACAAGACTTTGCATGGCTTCAGCAGTAGTTGCCCATAAGCAGAGTTATGGATTTGATGCACCAGGATTTACACTAAAGGATGCAGAACTTTCTGACACAGTTGTTTTAATCGGAGCCAATCCAGTAGTCGCACATCCAGTATTCTGGGGACGTATTCGTAAGAGCATGACTCCTGATAAAAAGATTATTGTAATCGATCCAAGACAATCTGAAACAGCAGAAAATGCAACTCACTGGTATGGTTTAAAATGGCGTTCCGACTTAGCGTTATTCTATACAGTTGCGAATCTTCTGATTGAAAAAGATTACGTGGATCATGAATATGTGAAAGCCCATACAAATGGTTTTGATGAGTTCAAGGAATTTGTGAAAAAGTATGATTTAGCTTATGGTGTAGAAGCTACTGGATTATCAGAAGAACAGATTTTAGAGTTTGTTGAATTAATTCATAGTGGAAAACGAGTTTCTTTCTGGTGGACAATGGGTGTTAACCAAGGATATGAAGCAGTTCGTACTGCACAGGCAATTATTAATATTGCGGCTATGACTGGAAATATCGGAAAACCAGGTACTGGTGCTAACTCCATTACAGGTCAGTGTAACGCTATGGGTTCTCGTGCTTACAGTAACACAGCTGGTTTATTCGGTGGTGGAGACTTTAATAACCCAGTTCGTAGAGAAGCAGTTGCCAAAGCAATTGGCTGGAATCCAGATGATTTAGTTACGAAACCAACGATCACTTATAACGAAATTATTGAAGGTATCAATGAAGGAAAGATAAAAGGTCTTTGGGTTCTTTGCACAAATCCTCGTCATAGCTGGACAAATAATGAAACATTTGCAGAAGCAACAAAGAAATTAGAGCTGTTTGTAGTGCAAGATATCTATGATGATATTGAGAGTGCAGAAGACGCAACGGTATTCTTCCCTGTTGTTCCAGGAATCAAAAAAGAAGGAACTTATATCAACTTAGAACGTCGTATGTCAGCTATGCGTCCAGTTCTTAACCGTATGGAAAATGAATTAAGCGATTATGAAGTTATCCTTGGTGTAGGAAAAGCGCTTGGAATGGGTGACAGATTAAAAGGATTTGAATCCGCGAAAGACTGTTTCTATACAATGCAAAGATGCGCCAAAGGAATGCCATGTGATTTCTCAGGGGTAACTTGGGAAGCGCTAGAAGGAAGTCATGGAATTCAGTGGCCATTCCGCGAAGGTGATGTGTTAGAGGAGGATGAAAGAAGACTTTATGAAGACGGTAAATTCTATCATCCAGATGGAAAGCTTAAATTCCATTTTGAAGAGGTAAGAGAAAATCCACTTCCAACAACAGAAGAATTTCCATTTGTTCTAAACACAGGACGTGGAACCGTTGGACAATGGCATACGCAGTCCCGTACAAGAGAAGTAGAGTTTGTTAGAGATGTTTCTGCAAAGAAAGCTTATGTATATATGAATACAGAGACAGCCAAAGAGTATGGAATCAAAGATCGTGGAATGATTCGTATACACTCCATTAATGGACACAACGCGGATTTCTTTGTAATGCTTACAGATAAGGTCTCTCGTGGCGAGCTATATGCACCACTTCATTATGTGGAATGCAATAAGCTGACTCCATCCATTTATGACCCATATTCCAAAGAACCATCTTATAAAGCAACTCCAGTTCGCTTTGAAAATATCAACTAAATGCGTGTAAATGCAAAAGGAGAAGAACATGCAAAGAATTAAAATTGATCGTAGCAAATGTATCGGATGTCTTACTTGTGTTACTGCTTGTGTGGTAAGCCATGAAAGTGATGACGCTAGAAACCGAGTTGTAATTGATAGTGGTGTGAAGCCAGCACCAATTTTCTGCCGTCATTGTGACCTGCCAGAATGTACCTTTACTTGTATGACAGGCGCTATGCATAAAAATCCTGAAACTGGATTCGTAGAATACGATAGGGAGCAGTGTGCAAGCTGTTATATGTGTATTATGGCATGTCCATATGGTGTACTGAAAGCAGATAAAGTAGAGTACAAAGAAATCATGAAATGTAATATGTGTACTCATCGTACGGAAGATGGTAAGGCCAATCCAATGTGCGTTGAAAAATGTCCTATGCAGGCAATCACATTAGAGGAGGTATAGGGATGAGATATGTAGTGTTAGGTTCTTCCGCAGCAGGAATTAATGGAATTCGTGGAATCAGAAACGTAGATAAAGAAGGAGAAATCATCCTCATTTCTAAAGATGAGCATGTATACTCTAGATGTATCCTTCATCACTATATGGAAGGAATTCGTGATTTAAAACGTCTTTGTTTTGTAGAAGAAGACTTTATGGAAAAGAACAAGGTACAGTGGATTGGTGGCAAAGCAGCAGCTTCTTTAGACTGTAAAGAACAGGTAATTACTTTAGACGATGGACAGAAAGTATCCTATGACCGTCTTTTAATTGCAACAGGTTCTCACTCCTTCTTCCCACCAATTACAAATCTAAGAGAAGCAAAAGGGGTAATCGGTTTCCGTAACTTAGATGACATCGAATACATTATGGAAGAGTCAAAGAAGGTTTCACACATCGTTGTGATGGGTGCTGGACTTGTAGGTATCGACTGTGTAACAGGTTTATTAGAAAGTGGAAAAGAGGTATCTGTTGTAGAACTATCGGATCGCATGTTATCCATTCAGTTAGATAAACGTGCAGCATCCACATATGAAGAAGCTTACAGAAAACATGGCGTGAACATGCATTTTTCAGTAGGAATCAGCGAAGTGAAAATGGATGAAAGTGGTCGTGTAAGTTCTGTAGTTCTTGGAAATGGTGAAGAGCTTCCTTGTGAACTTTTAATTGTAACGGCAGGTGTTCGCTCTAACATGGAGTTTTTACAAGGTTCCGATGTGGAATGTGATATGCGTGGAGTTTTAATTGATGAAGCGGGACGTACCAATGTAGACGGAATCTTCGCAGCAGGTGATGTGACAGGAAGAAATCCAATCTGGCCAGTTGCAGTAAAAGAAGGTATCATCGCTGGTGCGAATATGTGTGGTGGTAATCAGAAAATGGATGATTTCTTTGCAAGTAAATCTACTATGAATTTCTTAGGCATACCAACCATGTCATTAGGCATGAATACACCAGAGGATGACAGCTATCAAGTAGATATCGAAGAAGATGAAAAGGGCAATTATAAGAAAGTCATTCACAAAGATGGAATCATCTATGGCGCAATCATACAAGGTGATCTTGCATATGCAGGGGTTCTGACACAGCTGATTCGTAGAAAAATTGACATTTCAAAAGTGAAAAAATCAATCTTTCGTATTGACTACTCAGATTTCTTTAATGAAAAGGATAATTTTGAGTTCCAATACGAAAACTAAATGGAGGATAAAGGTTTGAAGATTTTTAATCGTTTAGAGAAAATGCCAGTACCATTATTACCTACTATGGTAGGCGCTATTACACTTGCAAACTATATGCAAGGATTAGGTTTTGAATGGGTAAGACATGTAACAGTATGGGCGGCAATCGCAATCTGGCTTTGCTATGTAGGAAAAATCATTCTTTTCCCTAAAACATGTAAGGGAGAATACGATAAGACAATTATTCGTTCCTTATATGCGGGATTTACTATGATTATGATGGGTGTGAGTGGATATTTATTACCATACGCACCAGCATTTGCAAAAGTGTTATGGCTTACTGCAATTGTAATTCATGCTTGTCACATTTTATATTTCACCTATCGTAGTGTCATCAAAGAATTTTCTTGGGATACCTTTATGCCAAGCTGGTTCGTGACATACAACGGTATCATGGTTGCTACTGTAGTTGGTGGAGGAATGAATGAGCCGTTAATTGGAAAGATTATAGTATATTACGGAATTACAGTTTACTGCTTAATCATCCCATTTATGGTTTACCGTCTAGTAACAAAGAAAATCAACGTGAACTTTTATCATACACAGGCTATCGTGTTAGCGCCTTGCTCACTTTGTTTAGTAAGTTATGTGAATTTCATTGAGAATAAGAATATCTATCTATTAGGTTTCTTATACACATGTGTATTATTATCACTTGCTTTCATTATCATCCGCTTACCAAAGTTCTTCTCCTTAGCATTTACACCAGGTTATGCAGGAATGACTTTCCCGATGGCAATTGGTACTGTTGCATCTGCGAAGATGTCTGGCGTACTTGCTGCAATGGGATACACAAAATTAAGTGGTGTGATAACAGAAATCGCGGGATTCCAGTTCTATCTAACAACAATGATTGTTGGATATGTGCTATTACAGTTCGTAATGAAATGGATTGCCGTAAAAGCACCAGAAGCAGCTACACAAGCGTAATGAAATAATTTAGATAAAACAGAGTGTGTGCAAATGTTTCAAGGATTAATCCTGAACATATCGGTACACACTCTGTAGTACATAGAAAATAAAGTAGAATGGAGGTTGCATATGAAGGCAAGTATCTTAATTATGGCAGGTGGCAAAAGCAGCAGGATGGATTATCAGGACAAGGCAAATCTATCTTATCATGGTCAGACCTTCCTTACAGGAATCGTGAAACGTTTAAAACCATATACCAATCAGCTTATGATTTCAGAAGGAAAAATGACTCACAGAGACTATCATGAGGAAGCAAAAGATGCAGTATTTGTAAAAGATATCTATGAAGACTGTGGGCCAATGGGTGGGCTTCATGCAGCACTCTTACAATGCAAAGAAGAGTATCTTTATGTTGCAGCTTGTGATATGCCTAAAATGGAAATCTATCTGTATCAGTACCTGATGGAGTTTGATAAAGAAAAATATGATGCGATTATTCCAACGTGGAATGGCAATATGCAGCCACTTGCAGGAATTTATAAAAAGAGAATTTTGAATCAAGTAAAAGAACAGATGGAGTCAGGTGACAATACTATGAAACATCTCCTTCGTAATCTTTCCGTCTGTCTAGTAGAGGTAGGGGAAAATAAGTTGCTTAGTGAAATGCTTGAAAATATTAATACCATGGAAGAATACAAGGAGCTTATTAACAATGAATGAAGTAACAAGATGCTCATTAGAAGAAGCAATAGAACTGGTGAAAGATAACATAACACCAGATTTTGATATAGAAGAAATCAGTGTATTAGATGCACTAGGCAGAGTGATTGCCGAGGATATCGTAGCACCTCATAATCAGCCACCATTTCCAAGGTCACCACTAGACGGTTATGCCATGCAGGCAAGTGACAGCAAAGGAGCAACTTTGGAACATCCAGTAGTCCTAAAAGTAGTGGATGAAGTTATGGCGGGTAGTGTAAGTAACCATCTTGTCACAGATGGAGAAGCAGTTCGCATTATGACTGGAGCACCAATTCCAGAAGGAGCAGACTGCATTGTCAGACAGGAAGAGACGGATTATGGAGATGAGCAGGTAAAGGTTTACCGAGAACATAAAGCATTCGAAAACTACTGTTACGCTGGTGAAGATTATAAAAAGGGTCAATGTCTGATTTCGAAGAAAACGCCCCTTACTTCCGTTGAAATAGGTTTGCTTGCAAGCGTTGGAAGACAGAATATATCTGTTTATAAGCTGCCAGAAATTCATCTGATGACAACGGGAGATGAACTTGTAATGCCAGGGCAGCCACTACAGAAGGGAAAAATATATGACAGTAACTTATATTGTCTTGGAACCCGTTTACGTCAATTAGGATTTCCTGTAGTGCTTCATGATAACGTCGAGGATAATCCTAAGAGCGTAGCTGACCAGATTGATGGAATTGCCAAGCAGGCAAAAGTAATCATTACAACAGGTGGCGTATCAGTTGGCAAGAAGGACATTATGCATGATGTGTTCCGCATCTTAAAAGTGAAGAAACTGTTCTGGAAAATGGCTTTAAAACCAGGCACACCAACCTTATGTGGAATGCACAAAGATGCTTTGATTATTGGACTTTCAGGTAATCCATTTGGTGCAGTTACCAATCTGGAGATTTTCGTACGTCCAGTGCTTGCGTATATGACAAACAATACAACACGAATACCGATCAAACAAAAAGGAATTCTTGAGCA
>CALFNR010000019.1:0-4592 GCA_937903005.1 uncultured Lachnoclostridium sp.
GAGTCCCTTTTAGAAAACTTAAGCCACGAGGGTGTGAGGAACTCACACTTTGTTCCTGTATAAAACAAACGCTATGGTTCCCAAGAATACAATGGGAGGAAGATATGAAAGAAAAAGAAGAGTTGGAACGTTATTCCGTAATTCGAGATAAGAATCCAAGAGAAATTGTACTGCTTAGGGGCAGAGGATGTGCCTGGAGAAAATGTACGTTTTGTGATTATCATTTTGATTTTAGTAAGCAGGACGAAGAAAATTATCGTTTAAACTGCCAGGAACTTGATAAAGTTACAGGAGAGTTTCATCATCTAGAGGTGATTAATTCCGGAAGTTTTTTGGAGCTGGATAGTAAAACAATGGATAAAATCTGTAAGGTATGTGTAGAGAAGGAGATACATACGCTGCATTTTGAAGCGCACTGGATGTACCGAGATAAAATTGCTGCTGCAAAAGAAAGATTTAAAGATCTAGGAGTTACACTGAAAATAAAAATAGGTGTTGAGACATTTGATTATAAATACAGGGAAGAAATTCTTAGAAAGGGTCTTAGCACAGATAGAATAGAAGAGATTCAGAAGTATTTTGACGAGGTCTGTTTGTTACAAGGTTTAAAAGGCCAGACAGAAGAAAGTATGAAGCGAGACATTGAACTGGGCTTAGAGTATTTTGAACGAGTATGCGTGAATATTATGGTTGAGAATTCGACCAAGATAAAGCCAGATGAGTCTGTTATCAAGATATTTCTGGACAAGGTATATCCTCTTTATAAGGACAATGACAGAGTGGATATATTGCTCGTAAATACAGAGTTTGGAGTTGGAGGAACGAAGAGTGAGTAACGAATTACTATTAATTTTAAGTGTGTTATTAATTTATGGAACATTAATTGCGTGGTTTTGGCTTTTTGGAAAAGGTGGTCTTATTTCATTTACGGTATTGGCTACAATAACAGCTAATATCGAAGTACTTATTTTGATCAAAGCATTCGGGCTTAATCAGACACTAGGAAATGTTATGTTTGCGTCATCCTTTTTGGCAACTGATATATTAAGTGAGCTTTATGGAAAAGACCAAGCAAAAAAGGCAGTGCATATTGGAATTGCAACATCTATCAGTTTTATTGTGTTTACACAGTTCTGGTTCCTTTATGTACCAAGTGCAGCAGACATTTCAATGGAACATTTAAAGGCTATTTTTTCATCAACACCTCGTATGATGACTGCAAGTCTTTTCGTATATGCGATTGCACAGCGATTTGATGTTTGGGCGTATCATGCATTCTGGAGATGGACGGAGAAAATTAGTGGTGATAAGAGAAAATATCTATGGGTTAGAAATAATGGCTCTACATTAGTTTCACAGTTCCTTAATGCAGTGTTGTTTTCTGTATTTGCATTTTTTGGAACTTATGACACAAAGACGCTTATCAGCATTATTGCATCGAGTTATGTCGTATTTATATTTACAAGTTTAGCAGATACTCCGATGATTTATCTTGCTAGAAAATTATATGAAAAAGACAAAATTCTAGTGAAAGAATAGCGTATAATTGTCACATTTTGTCATAGATAAAGATGTACTTGATTATCCATATGATTTAGGCTTATAATATACAGTTGATAGATATAGCATTTTTTATTAGCACATTGGAGGAAGAGCATGCAACGAACCATGGTTATTGGAATTGCTGGCGGAACAGGTTCAGGAAAATCAACGCTAGCAGACAGATTAAAAGAAGCATTTGAGGGGGAAATGGTTAGTTTATCACATGACTATTACTATAAATCAAACGATCATTTAACATACGAAGAACGTACAAAATTAAATTATGATCACCCAGATGCGTTTGACACAGAATTACTAATTGAGCACGTAAAACAGTTAAAAGAGGGGAAAGCAATCGAACATCCTGTGTATTCTTTCGTGGAACACACACGTATGAAAGAAAAGGTGAAAGTGGAACCTGCGCGTGTTATTTTAGTAGATGGTATCTTAATTTTTGAAAATAAGGAACTTTGTGATCTTATGGATATTAAGGTATTTGTAGATACGGATGCTGATGTCCGTATTATCAGAAGATTGCTTCGCGATGTACAGGAAAGAGGCAGAAGTATGGATTCTGTAATTAGCCAGTATTTAAATACGGTAAAACCAATGCATGAAGAATTTGTGGAGCCAAGTAAAAAAAGAGCGGATATTATTATTCCTGAAGGTGGATTTAATTCAGTTGCATTAGATATGTTACTTGAAAGAGTGAGAAGTTTTATTGCTTCTTGCTAAAGAGTAAATAAGGCAATATACTTGAGCAATTTGAGTATAAAAAAGCATGTTGAGTTGGAATTTATGTTCCAATTCAACATGCTTTTTAAAGTTTCAAGTTTTACTACGAAATGAATAGCCACATTTTGGACATCGTATTTCTACACGGCCTTTGCCTCGTGGCACTCGGATTGTCTGCTTACAGTTCATACAATTATAATACTTGTAATGGGGCAGGTCTTTGATTCTTCGTACATATTTTTTTGATGCTTTCTTTCTCTTATTGAAAAAGTTAAGCCAAGCCAGATTTTCTTTCTGACGGTTAGCAAAATTCTTAGAAAATATACGAAAAAGCGCGTACACGATTAAAACACTTGATACCAAATAGAACAATCGAACATGCGAGATTGTATAAAGCAGGGAAAGTACTACACTGCCAATAACAAGTGCTGTTGAAAATTGATCAACTCCGTAACGACCATAAAGAAATTTTCTTAAAAAATCACGCATAACCGATTTTCCTTTCTGTAACATAACCTTTTATTTAGAAAGAGTTTATCATAACCATTAAAAAAAAGAAATATTCTTACTATTAATTATTGTAAAAAAAATATAAAAAAGCCCCTCGCTTAAAAGGGGCAACATGTTCGGAATAATTATTTCGTAGAAATTTTATTCTGCTTCATCTGTTTCTTTCTTTAAAGGAGCTACGTTGTCTGACACGGACTCATCTGCAGCGTCTTCCTCTTCTCTATGATTTACTTCAATTACATCAGATAAATTTAATTGGTCTACTAACTGATCAAAAATGTAATGACATCCAATATGTGTATCATATGGATATGCTTTAATTGTATTAATAAAGATACCAGCATATAATTTCGTTTCTTGGCTAAAAGCGCCAACTTCCTTTTGTAGTGTACGTGCACGTTTGGAATCTAGTTCCATATAAACTCTTGCAATTTGTGCTCCGTAGATAAACTCAGCATATTTCTGATCATCAGCAGTAATTTTCATATTATTTTCTTTAAAGTAACGGAAACGGAAATGCAATTCTGTGTATAAATTCTCTAATGCATTGATATCTTTTGGATATCCATTGTCTGTCAATACGTGATTAACAAACATATCTAATACAAGGCTGTTGATAACATGTACTAACTGTACTGCTTGTTGATCTTCTGGGTCTTTACTCATAAGATATGGAAAGTTTTCTTCTATCTGTATGCAGTGACAGTACTCATGCATAAACATTTTTTCGGCCATTGGTCCTAAAGCATCTGGGTTAATATAAAGTGGGTAATAATTTGGGTTGTCATTAACCATAAAACAAGGTTTTTCTGTATTATCCGTAATATGTAAAGCGATTGGTTTTTCCTCTTTAAACTTATATATACTCATAATTCGCTGCGCAATTGGTGATAAACTTGCTAAAAATTCTTGACCTGTCATAATTTACACCCCTTCTTTGGTTATCGTTGGTCTGCAAAGATGTCGCAAAACCTACTACAATTTTACCGTAAATACAAAAGTGTGTAAACGTTTTTTTGCAAGATGTTATAATTTTCGTGGTATAAGTGTAAAACTGCCAACACAAAAGTTGGAATAGTTTCGAACACCAAAAATATATTGATAATGATACTGGTTAACGAGTGTTGGAGGAGAGCAATGGATGTTGAAAAAGAAAGAGAGAAGATTGGAAAATTTATCAAAGCAGGGTTAGCAGTTTTGTCATCTATTTTGATTATAGGAAGCGTTTATCTATATTTTCCGAAAGTGATATCTACATGGAAACAGGATAACAAAAAAGAGAATTTACCTATACAAAGTGTGGAATGTGAAGAGAAAAAGATAGCGCTCAGTTTTGATGTGTCTGGAAGTGAGACAGAAGTGAATGGAATACTGGAACTATTAAAAAAATATCAAGCGGAAGCAACATTTTTTCTGACTGGACAGTGGATAAGTGAACACCCAGAAATAGTAAAACGGATATTAAAGGATGGTCATGATGTGGGAAATCATAGTGAAAATCATAGGGAGATGACGGAACTTACCAGAGAAGATTGTGAGCAAGAGATTATGATGGTACATAAGAAAGTCAGAGAATTAACAGGAATGGATATGAATCTGTTTCGTGCTCCTTATAATGATTTTAATCACACGCTATTACAGGTTACAACGAATCTAGGCTACTATCCAATTGAATGGAATATTGATTCTCATGACTGGAAAGATTATGGAATCGCTCCTATTGTGAATGAGATATGTAATAGCAAAGAATTAAAAGAAGGTTCTATTATTTTGTGTCACACAGATACTAAATTTACGAAGAAAGC
>CALFNR010000020.1:0-3052 GCA_937903005.1 uncultured Lachnoclostridium sp.
AGAAAAAGATAACATTAGGTTGAAAAATGAAAATGAACAGCATAAACTTTTATTGATTATATTGGGATTATCTATCTTTCTTTTGTTTGTTTTGTTTTATATGTATTATGCGAAAAATAAATATACCAAAGAAAGACAGCAAAGGCAGATGGAAGAATTACAACATCTTTTGGATAAAAGTACATTGCAAGCTCTTAAAAATAAAAAAGCTTTGTCACGAATGAAAGAAACAGAAATATATACATTGCTTTTAGGAAAACTCAAAGATGGACAAAATTTGAGCCAAGAAGATTGGGATAAACTAGACGAAGCAATTAACAAAAATTTCATAGATTTTAAATTAAAGCTTTATAGGATTTGTAAGTTATCTGATTTAGAATATCAAATATGTTTGCTTTTAAAGACGGAACTTTCTTTGGTAGATATTGCTGCAGTAGTTCATCGAGAGCCATCAACAATTACAATGTCGAGAAAGAGACTATATAAAAAGTTGTTTCAGAAAGATGGAAAAGCAGAAGAATTGGATGCTTTTATACGTTCTATCTAATGTGAAACGTTTCATAATTTGGTTAAAGCTAAATTGTAATACTTTGAATGTGAGGTAATTGCGAGTTGTGAAATATTTGTGAATTGTTTTTATAGTGATATCTCTCGCTTTTTTCATACTTTTGCACCATCATCAAAATTATTGGGTATGAAAAAAGCGAGTTTAATATTTATGATGTGTATATTCGTATTAGGTATGCACGCAAGACAACAGCAGAAAATCAATCTCGAGCAGATTGTCTTTTGTGAGAGCCATCCTGGCAGTTGGCAAGATCGTCATAGAGCACCTGGCAAAAAATCGTTACAGGTGTATTACGATGGTGAGTTTGTGTATTTGCAGAATGCATTTGTGGGGGGGGCGTATCTCATTTTTGGATGAGTTTGGAAATGTTCTCCATGAGGAAACTATTTCTGTAAGCGAGTGTGTTGTCGAAGTTCCGCAATCGGCTATAGCTATTCGAGTCAGTTATGGCGATGTTGTATTGATTGGCAATTTAAATCAGTAGTATTAATTAATAAAGTAACAGAATTAGTTATGAAGAAATTATTATCACTTTTAATGGCAGCTTTTGCTATCGTGCTTGTGTCTTGTACAGATACAGAAGGCTTACCGAGTAGTCAACCTCAGACAGACAGAATCTGTTTTGCCGACAGAAATGCGTTTGATGCATATCTTGCATCTCCAACATCAATAGATTTGGCTTTTTCTAGTACATTTAAGTCTAGCGATGTTATTGAGCAATTTAAGGAATATACTGATGTCGGGAAACTGTTGAATAAAAAACTAGAATTTCAAATAGGTGATACAATATATAAATATTGTGTTTCAGGCAATGGAGTCTTTGAAATTGATGCTTCGAAATATGATATGTTACGTTCGTATTATGATAAGGATGCCGAGTTGATTGCTAATCTGGGGAATTTTAAGGAAGTGTCTCTTTATAGATATCAGATAGTGGAAGGTTTGGTGTTTGTGTATACAGGAGAGCCTGTTATTGTTGTAAAACATGCAATGAATTCTGTTCCAACACGTGTTTCGGTAGATGGATTAACTAAAGTTCAAACTTCTTTTTGGAACAGTACTGGCGCATTTAGTTCTAGTTGCGGAGTAAAAGTAGAGGCATGGTCTAGGGATAATGTAAACCAAGAGTTTCAAGCTGCAAATACTAATTTAACATTGGCTTGGGATATACAGATTAGAGCAAATAGAGGAGTACTTTATAGGTCTAGCAGAGGTGGATTGGATGAAAAAGGTAATGTTATCAGGCAAAAAGTAACCTCTGATAATGGTCCTGTAAAATATACATTGTGGACGAATAGTTCAATCCTTGGTAGGGCAAAATGTTGGGATGGTTCATGGATAGAAGCCAAAGTTACAAAATAATTTAAAAATGAACGTTATGAAGAAATTAGTATTGCTCTTATTGACATTTGTTGCATGCCTCTCTTATGGTCAAAATAAAGAAGTGTATTCTTTGCAAAGTTCTATCAAAAAGGAATGTAATAAACAGGTTATAGGCAATTTAACTGTATTTGTCAATCCTGTTAGTAGTAAAGGAATAGTACCATTGTCTGCAAAAAGTAGAAATTTTAGTAAGGAAAATTCGATAGACGTTTTAAAGACAACTTTCAATGTGTACGTAAATCAAAGTGGCGATTATTACTTCCTAGCTAATACTTTGTCTACTTATGTGCAAAATGGCAAGTTTCAGGAAATCTCTGTTTATGTGAATGGACAGTACCAAGGTAAGTTGAATAACACGAAAGCTGATTGGGAAATCATTGGAATTAAAGGTAAAGAAAAAGTAGCTTTGGAAAAAGGATGTAATGAAGTTGTTTTTTCTTCTGCCACTCCTCTTTATCCAGAGATTGATGCCGTACAGTTGACAACAGATAAATCTTCTTTGATTACAGTAAACGCTCCTTACAATGCTTATAAAGCGTTGGCTGCGAATGATATGGTTGCAGAAGATGCTAAAGAAAGTTGGGAGGTAACTCCAGAAAAAAATGAAATTGTGGGTAATGCAAATGCTACAGTTTGGCAAAATGTTCCAGTAGTATATACTTATCACAGAAAAATATCAGTGTCAGTTAAGGAGAACGTGGAAATACACACTACTCCTGTGGAGGGCGAAGACTATTATGGTGTAGATACGTATATGTATTTATATAAGATAGATGACCCTTATCATTATGCTTGGACTAATGATGATTTTGTGGGATATCATTCTAAGATAGAAGCTACACTTCCTGAAGGGGAGTACTATTTGGTTATTCGTGCCAAACAGAGTGGCTATGCATCTCGGCGTATTCCAAGACAGGGACTTGTGAATGTATATTATAATGGAGCAATACTGAATGAGGAAGTTCCTATTTCTGGGTATTTGATAGATGCACCAGTTAAGACAACTGGATCTTTGAACTTCTTTACATCTAAGACATCTGCTTCACCACAGTTGTTTTTGATAGATGGTGACAGAATGGTGTTTAACAGCGAACCATATAC
>CALFNR010000021.1:0-2841 GCA_937903005.1 uncultured Lachnoclostridium sp.
TGCAGTATGTCGAAAAAGTGCGTAAGTATACAGCTATTATGAGTATTAGCCAGGCAGTAGAAAGGGCTGTAAATGAGAGTATTAAGGAAGGTATACTAAGTGACTTTCTATTAAAGAATAAAGCGGAGGCGATTCAGATGAGTATATTTGAGTATGATGAAGAAAAAGAGATGAAGTTAATCCGGCGGGATATGATGGAAATTGGTCTAGAGGAAGGACGTCAGCAAGGATTAGAGCAAGGATTAGAGCAAGGAATACAACAAGGAATACAACAAGGAATACAACAAGGAATGCGAGATGGAATGGCAAAAGGCCGAGAAGCAGAATTCAAAGAAATACTCAAAAACTTTATCCTTGTTAATCTAAAAGAGCATATAGCAGAAGAAAGAATTGTTACAAGATTACAAAAATATTTTGGTGTACTACCACAAGAAGCAAGGCAGCTGATTTCCTTATATCAGGAAGTAGAATAATTGCAAAATGAAGTTTCATTTTACAATTTGGAAAACCCATGTTGACGAAATAACTTTATCATAATATGATCAAACGAATAATAAAAAGATTGGTGATGAATAATTTTGGAAGTGAATATGTCAGAAGAAAACATTTATACAAAAGCCTTAACAAAATGTAAAAAGAAGGAAAATGAAAACGATAAGATTGTTTTGCTTATTCAAGGAACAATCCTTGGATTTGCACTTTTTTGGGAGATTAGAAAGCTGCTAAAGCAGGATAAAAAGGCAAAAAAACAAAAGTAGGGAAGGATTCACCAACAAAATATAGTACATTTTGAAATAATAAATTAATATTCATCTGGCAACCATAAACCTTATACAAAACAAAAATGTTACAATTTAGTCACAACTCCATTGTATAATGGCTTGATAATTTTGGCTTACAATGAAAGGAACAGACAGATGAATCGAATACTAATTGTAGAAGATGAAAAACCAATTTCTAATTTACTATATATTAACTTAAGAGACGAAGGATATGATTGTACTTGTGCCATGGATGGTATGGAGGCTGCGGATTTAATAGAACAAAAGCATTTTGACTTAGTACTTTTGGATTTGATGATACCTAAGATAAATGGATATGAACTTTTAGATTATATCAAACCAACTGGAACTCCAGTTATTATGATTACAGCAATGGGCCGCTTAGACGATAAAATTAAAGGACTTCGGAAAGGCGCAGATGATTATATCGTAAAACCATTTCAGATCGGCGAAGTGTTAGCTAGAGTAGAAGCGATTCTTCGTCGAGTAGGAAAAGAACAATGTGAATACAACATATTTGATGTGTATATTAATACAAAACATAGAATTGTACGGCGAAACGGTGAAACTATAAACCTTACGGTAAAAGAATTTGATTTGTTAGTAGAACTTGTTAAGAATAAGAACATTGCTCTATATCGAGAACAGCTTTATGAAAAAATATGGGATGAGCCATTTACTGGGGAAACAAGGACATTGGATTCTCACATTCAAAGGCTTAGGAAGAAATTGAATTGGGAAAGTCATATTAAAACCATATTCCGCATTGGATACAGGTTAGAGGTGCAGCCATGAAATTAAGGACAAAAATGTGTCTATGGGTTACTGTTGTGTTATGTATGTCACTATCGCTTTCAGGATGCCTTTTTATTTCGAAGGCATTTTCTTATTCTATGAAGCGAGAACAGAAGCAGGCTGTGAACCAGTATCAGTTTATTAAATTCTTATTGCAGTCTAATATGATTACGGAAGATTCCAATTGGAAACACAACAGCCAGTTTTTAAGTCAAATATTAAATAACGGAATTGATTTGAGTCAGAATCATGTGGCTATCTTTAATGAAGTGAAAGAAGAGATGAATGCTACCTTTCCTGATGATTATGCTTATGGAATTGCTGATGAACTGTCCGATGGAAATCTGAGAATGGATGTAAAGCAGTATATGGATAAGTATTATCTGGAACTGTCAGGTGCTTTCAAGGAAAGTGGGAATAATATGTACCTTCTATGTGCTACCGATATTAGTTCTGTGGTAACAGACCGAAAGCAGCTGGAAAAGGTGTTTTATTATACGTACTTGCTTGTGTTTGGAATCGGTAGTCTGATGGTATTTGAGTTTTCATCCATTATGATGCGTCCGATAAGACAGCTAACGAAAACAGCCCAAACCATTGCACAGGGAGATTATAGTGAACGCGTAAATGTTACCACTAAGGATGAGATTGGTGAACTAAGTAGAAACTTTAATAAAATGGCTTCAGAGATTGAAAAAAGCATCGATGATTTGAAACTTTCTGTAGTTCAAAAAGAAAACTTTGTTGCCAACTTTGCACACGAATTGAAGACACCTCTTACTTCAGTAATTGGATATTCAGATATGATTTATCACAAAGATTTAAGCAGGGCACAAGTAAAAGAGGCGGCAGAGTATATTATGAATGAGGGGCTTCGTCTTGAGGCGCTATCTTTAAAACTTATGGAATTGATTGTGCTAGGAAAACAAAATTTTATTTTAGAATATTTGCATGCGGAAGATTTCTTTCAAAATATCAAAGAAACCACTGTACCTTTGTTCCAAAAGAAAGAGTGTGTCTTACAATTGGAGATTGAGCCAGCTTATCTGAAAGTGGAGTATGATTTGATGAAAACACTTATTTTAAACTTATTAGATAACGCTGTTAAGGCAAATGCTACCACGATTCGTATTCAAGGTTCTTTTTACGATGGAAAATATGCAGTCAGAATTAATGACAATGGAATTGGAATAAAACAAGAGGAACTAAATCGTATTGTAGAGGCATTTTATGTGGTGGATAAATCTAGATCACGTGCCCAGCA
>CALFNR010000022.1:0-5149 GCA_937903005.1 uncultured Lachnoclostridium sp.
GGGAGAGCATCTGCCTTACAAGCAGAGGGTCACAGGTTCAAGTCCTGTAGGTCCCATTATAAATGGTTTGTATGAAAACATCGGCATATTAATGTCGGTGTTTTTTTCAAAATACTATTATGAAAGAAAGTATAGCATATTAGAAATGTTACAGGAATGTGTCAGTAAAATCAGTTATGGATTTTCATAATTTTATAAAAATTTAATATTTATGTAGATTTTTCTACAATAATTTAGTATAATTTTAAAAACTTATTACGAGAGAGGGATGCAATTATGGAAGAAAAAGAACAATGGTCATCTAGAGTAACGTTTATACTAGCATCTATAGGTTCGGCCGTAGGATTAGGGAATGCATGGAGATTTCCTGGATTAGCTGCAGAGTATGGTGGAGGTGCATTTTTACTAGTATACGCAATAGCGATGTTGCTGTTGGGAATACCAATGCTGTCTATGGAGATTGCAATAGGACGAAAGACCAAGCAAGGTGCAGTTGGTGCGTTTCGTGCTATGAATAAGAAGACCGAATTTGTTGGATGGGCTGCAACAACCAATGCATTTGCTATTGCTGTTTATTATGCGGTTGTATTCGCTTGGGTATTAGCTATGATAGTATTCAGTACCCGTTTTGCAGGAATGGTTGGGGAGCCAGAGAAAGCTAGTAAAGTTTTTTTTGAGATGACACAGACAAGTGGGACAATTCAGGGTGTACATATTCCGTTAGCTATGTTTATCGCTTTATTGGTAGCATGGGTACTTATTTATATGTGTATTCGTAAGGGAACCGTCAGTGTAGGTAAGGTTGTTAAGTATACAGGGCTTACGTTACCATTGATTTTCTTATGTATTATGGCAGTCAAGGGTATTTCAATGCCAGGTGGAACAGAAGGTCTTAAAAAACTGTTTATTCCTGACTTTAAGTCGGTTGTAGATCAGGGGTTAGTTGCAAGCTTAATCGTTGACGCAATTGGACAGGTGTTTTATAGTTTATCCATTATGATGGCAATTATGATTGCGTATGGCTCCTATGTAAGTGAGGATACAAATCTTGCAAAAGATGCAACAATTATTGCAGTAGCAGATTTAGGAGTCAGTATTTTGTCTGGTATCGTTATGTTTACAACTATGTATGGTGTTGGTATGACAACTAATGATATGTCTGATTCTGGAATTATCACCGCTTTTAAGATTTTTCCACAGGCAATGGCTAACTTGACAAACAAAGGCTGGTTCAATGCAGCATTTGGTATGGTTTTCTATTTGTGTTTGTCATCTTTAGCAGTGGATTCTGCATTTTCCATCATCGAAGGGGTTTCTAGATCCATTTCTGCCAGATTTAAGATTAATCCAAGAAAGACTACCAAGGTTATCTGTGTAGTGGCAGCTTTGATTTCAATTGTATTTATTACGGAATCCGGCCTAGCTTGGCTTGACATTGTCGATCATTGGACCAATCAATATAATATGATTATTATTGGCGTTATGGAATGTGTTGTAGTAGGATGGTTCTTTAACACAGATAAAGTATGGCATGAAATAAATCGTAATGCAACATCTTATAAGATGCCTATCTGGTGGTTTGAAGGTTCTATTAAGTTCTTAGCACCAATTGTGTTATCTGTATTTTGTATCTTAAATTTTAGAACCTTGTTTAAAGGTGGTGGAGTTTACGGTGCAGCAGATGGATATCCATTATGGTCCAATATTGTCGGAGGATGGGCAGTAACTGTATTCGTGTTTATAAGTGGTCTTATTGCCAAAATAGTAATTCATAATAAGAAAAAGAATGGCATGATTGAAGAAGATCAGGAATGGAAATAATAATTTAATGTATATTAAAAGAGCCTTGCAACAGATGATGCCAGGCTCTTTTAAGCATTACCGTAAGTAAACTAAGAATCGTTACCTGGTAAAATAAACCTAAACAGAAATGGAAAAAATTATTGAATTAAACCATATTTTCTGCTATATTTGTTTTAATTCTATATTGTTATAGTTTAGAAATAAATTGTAAAGACGAAGGTTTTATACTATAATATAGATAGAAATTGAAAAAAATATAGTGATAAATGGAGGAATTCGAATGTCTTCAGAAATTTTATTAGAAAGTGGAACAAACGAACTTGAAATTTTGGAATTCACAGTCGGCACGAACCATTATGGAATAAATGTTGCGAAAGTAAAAGAAATACTTCCATATAAAAAACCAACGCCTGTTCCTAATGCCCATCCGGCTATTGAAGGAATTTTTATGCCTCGTGAAGAAATCATCTCAATAGTTGATCTGGCAGAATGCTTAAAAATGCAGAAATCACAGAATACAGCGCAGGACATGTATATACTTACTAACTTTAATAAAATTAATGTTGCTTTTCATGTACACAGTGTTGTTGGTATTCATAGGGTTTCCTGGGAGGCTATTGTAAAACCTGATAGCACTATCAATAGTAAAGGTAACGGTTTAGCAACGGGAATTATCAAGTTAGACCAGAACCTTATTATTATTCTTGATTTTGAAAAAATTGTCACAAATATTAGTCCTGAAACAGGATTAAAAGTCTCAGATATTGATCATCTACTCAATCGCCAAAGGAATGAATTGCCTATCTTAATAAGTGAAGATTCTCATTTGCTTAGTACCCTTATTACAGAATGCCTTCACAAGGCAGGTTACAGCAATATACTTGCAACTGATAATGGTAAAGAAGCTTGGGACAAACTTCAAGCATTCAAAGCAAAGGGCGATGTATTATCTAAGGTTGCTTGTATTATTACCGATATTGAGATGCCACAGATGGATGGCCATAGATTAACAAAACTAGTTAAAGATGATCCAGTTTTAAAAGAAATTCCAGTTGTTATTTTCTCATCTCTTATTTCTGATGAAATGCGCAGAAAAGGAGAAGCACTTGGTGCAGATGCACAATTATCGAAACCTGAAATTGGTGAATTAGTAGAAACAATTGATGGTATATTAGATGGAAAGTAAGCTTTCCCTAGGAATATGGTATTATTGAGAAATAATTTTATTTATGATAAAATTTTATTTATGATAAGGATTTATCACTAATAAAAATGAATGTAAAATGTATTAGAAGGGAGGATTATGATGGGACAATGTAAAGATTGTGGTGCACCAGCACTTGATGGTGAGGAATATTGCGAGTCATGTCTTTTACTTCATGATCTTGGTTTGAGTGAGGAATCTGAAAACCATGATGATATGTTTCAAGATATAGACGGTTTACGCCCATCAGATGATCCTGAAAGTAATGAAGATGGCTTTTCTGGTGATTTAAATATTGATGAAGACATAATGAGCTTTCTTAATTCAACGGAAGAGGGGCAACATGAGTTAACGGGTGAAGATATTTTTAATCTGATGGATACACCTTCTTCGAAGGAAGAAAACCAAGGTATTTCCGATGAAGATATCTTAAGTTTAATAGATGCACCTTCTTCTGAAGATGAGTTACCAGGGATCACAGATGATGATATATCCAGCCTTTTCGAAACTTCTACAGCAGAAGAGAAAATGAATCATGATATATCAGAAGATAAGTCCAATTTACAGGAAGATACGTTAAACAGCGAGAATAGTATTTTAGAAAAGGACATTGTAGCTTTGGATGAGGATTTGATTGACAGCAACATGAGTAAGAACAGCGATATGGGTGATATTCTTTCCGATGCATTAGGTGTTCTAAATGATCCAGCAATGGATGAGATGGAAAAACATATTATGGATCTGATGCCAGAGGACGAAAAGCAGCAACTCAAGGAAAGTAAACAAAAAAAACAAAAGAAGCAAAAAGAAAAAGCAGAGAACACAGAGCAAAATCTTTTTAAGAAATTGTTTGCCAATGTTCCTGGACCTGAGCCTGATCCCGATGCTCCGACAGAAGAAGAATTAGAGCAGAAGAAGAAAGAGGAAAAGGAAGAAAAGAAAAACGCCAAAGCTGCAAAGAAGGCGGAAAAGAAAGAAGTAAGAGACGCTAAGAAAAAAGTTGTACAGGATTTAAAAGCGAAAAAGAAAGCAGAGAAACAAAGATTAAGGGCAGAAGAGGAAGCAAAAATTCCGGTTGATACAGGACGTATCAATAAGGCAGGAGCCTCCATTATATTGGTGATTGCAGCATGTTTTGCCATATTTGTATTAGTTGGAACAAACACTTTTACATACTCAAACGATGTAAGTAGTGCAAAAAGTTATTTTAATAACAAACAATATACGAAAGCGTATCAGCAGATTGCTGGTGCAAAGATAAAAGCAAAAGATGAAGAAACTTATGAAAAAATAATTACTGTTATGAGAGTAAACAAAGAATACGAATCATATAACAATTACTATAATATGGAAATGTATCCTCAATCCCTTGATTCTTTAATAAAAGGATTAAAACGTTATGATAAATGTAAAGAAGAAGCTTCTGAACTTAATATAACGGATGATTTGAATTATGTAAAATCAAATATTGTACGCTCCTTAAAAGATTCTTTCAATCTAAAGGAAAATGAGGTACAATATTTAATGAGCATGGATTCTCAGGATAAGTATAGTAAAGAAATAGTGAAACTTGCGAAAGCAAGCTAACTAAATTGGGAAGAAACTCGTTTTACGAGTTTTTTCTCATTTAACCATGTATTTTTAATGTTAGGAGCATAACAACAATGGGAGCTATTACAAATGATTGGCTAGACGCTATAAGTGGAGAATTTCATAAGGAATACTATCGTGATCTTTATAACTTCGTTAAGGACGAATATAATCATCATCTTGTGTTCCCGAATGCAGACGATATTTTCAATGCATTTCACTTCACACCATTAGAAAAGGTAAAAGTAGTTATTCTTGGACAAGATCCATATCACGGAGAAAAACAGGCTCACGGTTTATGTTTTTCAGTACAGCCTACTGTAGCAATTCCGCCATCCTTGGTTAATATTTATAAGGAACTAAACGATGATCTTGGATGTAAAATACCGAACAATGGATATTTACAGGAATGGGCAGAACAGGGGGTTCTATTATTAAACACTGTTTTAACTGTTCGTGCACATCAAGCCGGTTCACATCAAGGCAAGGGGTGGGAGCAGTTTACAGATGCAGTAATTAGAGCTGTGAATGAACAAGATCGGCCTATTGTTT
>CALFNR010000023.1:0-24537 GCA_937903005.1 uncultured Lachnoclostridium sp.
CCAGCAGCAACAAGTGCAGCACCAACAACAAGTGAAGCACCAGCAGCAACAAGTGCAGCACCAACAACAAGTGAAGCACCAGCAGCAACAAGTGAGGCACCAACAACAAGTGAAGCACCAGCAGCAACAAGTGCAGCACCAAGTGAAACAGTAACACCATAAAAGAATAACAATCATTCTTTGATGAATTAACAAAAAGCCTTGAGCATTGTCTCAAGGCTTTTTAACATGTAAATCTATTTTCTTAACCATTGATTTATCAACAATTTATCACCATTTCATTCCCACATTTTCATATCTACCACAATTCTACCACATTTATACAGTATTCTATTGAGGGTTATCTTAATAGAAAGGAAATGACTACAATGAAAAAGTGGACAAAATATTTATTTTTGTCATGTATAGTGCTTCTGACATCTATTTTCCTTAGTAATGCAAAAGTAGAAGCAGCCAACGAACCAGGTAATTTAACCGTTACATTTCTATATGTAGGACAAGGAGACTGTATATTACTACAAAGTCAAGGGGAAAGTATGCTGATAGATGGAGGAAAGGCAGAATTTGGAGCTGACGTGGTAGAGTATCTAAAATCCATAGGAGTTACAGACTTAACCTATGCATTAATTACCCATGATGATCCAGACCACATTGGTGGTTACAACAGCATATTAAAAAGCATTGGAATTGGAAGAATTTTTCACACTGGCTTACGATATACGAAAAATGTCAATAGTAAGAGTGCAAATGATTTAATTATGTCAAAACAGATTCCAACCAGTGTACCAACTGCAGGCAGTACTATGAAGTTTGGAAGTGCAACTATTGAGTTCTTAGCACCAAATGGCAGTGGATATAAAGCCTACAACGATAATTCAATCGTAATACGTGTAGTAAATGGGAAAAACTCATTTCTGTTTACTGGGGATGCCGAGACAACATCCGAGAAAGAAATGATAGCTAAAGGTTATACACTAAAATCAGACGTCATAAAAGTAGGTCATCATAGTGCTACCAGCTCAACCTCACAAGCATTTTTGGATGCAGTAAATCCTTCAATATCCGTTATTTCCTGTGATGAGGCAGGAGCTTCGGGATTTCCAAAACTGGCAACGCTTGCAAAACTGACCAAGACCAATATTTATAGGACAGATATTTCAGGCAATATCGTATTAGAAAGTGATGGAGAGAAGATTACCACTGACGCAGATCCATATTTCTATGCCAAGTCAGGGTTTAATAAGACAACAGGGAAGATAACGAGGACGGTACAGCAAGAGTGTGCTTTGTTAAAGAATCTTTCGGTTTCATCCGAATATGATGAGATTACATTAAAAAAAGTAAATACAGACGATGACTATGATTTAACCATTGCGGAACCGCTTACCTTATCATTTGAGGCAGAAACAGGTATTACAAAATTAGATACCATGGAATATGCATTAATACCAGGTGGAGAATCGCCTCATATTGATGATATAGAGTGGAAAAAGATGAAGAATGGAACAGTGACCATCACGAATGATTTTGTGGGGAATGTATATGTTAAGTTTGTCAATGAACTAGGGAATATAGTTGTTCGAAAAACCACAGGCTTTTTATTGGATTGCAATATACCGACAAAATGCAAAGTGACATCCAATTTTAAGAATTTGTCTTTAATTCATATTAATGCTCCTAATACATATCGCCGCTATACACTAGACGATTGCTGCCCTGTATTAGATTTTTCTTGTGACTTTGGTATCAGTGGCAAGGGTGCTATTGAATACATGCTGGTGGAGCGTGGCAGGAGTTTTAAAGCAGATGGTATTTGGCAGACAGGAGAAACTGTATTAATTAAGAAGAACTTCATTGGTCGGGTTTATGTAAGGTTTACAGATGATGCAGGGAATGAAGCAATTTATAAAACGCAGGGATTTACATGGATTAGCGGAAATCCAACCAATATCGTAATGGCTTCCAATGTAGGTGGAGTGAAACTGCTAACGAATTCGCAGTCAGCAAAGAAACTTTCATCTAGAAAGAGCGTAAAACTCTCGTTTACGGCAGATTTTGGACATGGTGGCAGAAAAGCTATCCGATATCAGCTTGTGAAAAAAGGGAAAAAGTATAATACAAAAGGCCAATGGATAACGAGCAGCAATATTGTATTAAACAAGGGATTTGCTGGAACCGTTTATATTAAGTTTATAGATCAGTCAGGACGAACAACTGTAAGAAAAACAAATTATATTCATGTTTCATAAAGAAAAAATGAAATAATATGGCTCAAAGGTAGTCATCCTATCATATAGAAAGAATAGAAAAAGGGTGGCTGCCTTTTTATGTTCAAGTCGTATCATCTAGCGTAGCAAGGGGCTAAACGTATCAAACATTGACTTTTATCATAATGTGCTATATTATATTAAGGATATTGAAATTAGGAATACATGGATAGGCTTATAAAGGAGTAAAGAAGATGAAACTTCGCAACGTTGTGAAAAAATGCAAGGTAATTGCACTGAATTCGTATTACGCACATTGTTACTATAAAAAAGATATTAAAAGTAACTTGATTCTTGTGGAGTCTAAGAACGGTGGAGACTTAGCTGGAAATATGTTTCATATTTTGAGAGAAGTAACAAGTGATTCGTATAAGGATTACAAAGTTATACTTTCCTGTACAGCAAAGAAAAAACAAGAAATCAAAGACAGGTTAGATAAATATCAAATCAGTAATTACACGTTTGTTGAAACAAACACTTATGAATATTATAAGATTCTCGCTACGGCAAAATATTTATTTACTGATACGACCTTTACAAGAACGTATTTAAAGAAGGAAGGTCAGATTATCACCAACACATGGCATGGAACCCCACTCAAATACATGGGAAGGGATGTTGTAGATCGTGCGTATGCCATGGGTAATGTACAGAGAAACTTGCTGTATGCTGATTATCTAGTATATCCAAATGAGTACATGAAAGAAAAAATGGTGTCAGCCTATGAGCTTGATAAAGCGTATCAGGGAACCATTTTAAATGAAGGTTATCCTAGAAACTCTGTATTTTTTGATAAGAACGCAGGAAGTTCTATCCGAAAAGAGTTAGGAATTGAAGATAAAAAGATATTTATATATATGCCTACATGGCGTGGAACATTAACCAATAAGAATACGGGTCACCTGCTTGCAATTACAGAGTACTTATTAAATGACTTAGATAAGAAGCTTACAGATGATCAGATTATATATGTGAAACTGCATCCATTTATCAGCAGTGCGCTGGATATTTCTAAGTATGCTCATATCCAAGCGTATCCGTCACAATACGATGTTTACGAGTTCATGAACATCTGTGATGGATTGATTACAGATTATTCAAGTGTATTTTATGATTTTGCCAATACAGGCAAGAAGATTATCTTATGGGCATACGATGAGAGCGAATATTTAGGGGAACGTGGAGTATACGTTAACATTAACGATTATCCATTCCCTGTAGTAAAACGAGTGGACGATTTAGTTCATGAACTTAATACACCAAAGAATTATGATGATACTGCATTTAGAAAAGAATGTTGTACCTATGATGGACCGGATGCGGCAAAACGAATCTGTGCTCATGTAATCAAAGGGGAAAAGGTATGTAAGGAAGAAAAATTAGATACGAATAAGAAACCAAAGGTATTAATGTATGGTTCTGCCCTAGCACAGAATGGTTTAACAACGTCTTTACTTAACTTGTTCCACAACATTGATACAACCAAACGTGAGTATTTCGTTTCCTTTACAGAAATGGCAGTAAAGAAACAGCCTCTTAGAGTTTCTAAGATTCCAAGAAGTGTAAGCATTATGCCGATGTCAAGCGATGCTAGTTTTACCATTTTGGAAGCATTAGCATACTTGATGTATTTTAAAAAAGACATTAAGAATGGTTTTACACAGAAATATTTAGACCGTTTATATAAAAGAGAGTTAGTAAAACACTTTGGTGGTGTAAAATTCGATTATATGATCCAGTTTGCTGGATATGAGAAAAAAATTATTAACATGTTTGAGCGTTTTGATGGACCAAAGTTCATCTACGTACACAATGACATGGTTGCTGAGATTAACACTCGAGGAAACCAGCATAAACTAACATTGGAATCTGCTTATCGTAACTATGACAAGGTTGCTGTAGTGACACAGGATATTGTTCCAGCTACTGTTGAAATCAGTGGCAAAAAAGATAATATCGTAGTAGTAAATAACTGTCATGCACACTTGGATATTCAGAGTCGTGCAGAGCAGCCAGTTGCATTTGATTCAAACACAGCATGTAACGTAAGCTTTGATGAGGTTATGGACCTGCTTAACAGTGATAAAAAGAAATTTATCACAATTGGACGTTATTCACCTGAAAAGGGTCATCAGATGTTAATGGAAGCATTTGAAGAATTTGCAGCTGAAAATCCAGATACTGCATTAATTATTATTGGTGGTCATGGTGTTCTTTGGAAAGAGACAATGAAATATGCCAATGCATCAAAGGCGCAGATTATCACAATCAAAGCTATGAGTAATCCAATGCCAATTTTAAAACGATGTGATTTATTCATTCTGTCTTCTGTATATGAAGGATTAGGATTGACAATGCTTGAAGCAGATGCACTAGGTATTCCAAGTATGTCAACAGATATTGTTGGACCACAAGGATTTATGAGAGAATTCGGTGGTTACCTGGTAGAACCTAGTCAGGCAGGATTAGTGGGTGGTATGAAAGCATTTATGGACGGTAAAGTGAAAGCTATGAATGTTGATTATGAACAATACAACAAAAGAGCTGTTGCTCAGTTCGAGAGCTTATTTGACTAAGTAATTTGGATGATAGGAAAGAGGTCATTATGAAGATTGGTATTGTAACATTTAACAGTGCCCATAACTATGGTGCTGTTTTGCAGGCTTGGGCTTTGCAGGAGTATTTAAAGAGTGAAGGACATGACCCTTCAGTCATTAACTATAGAATATTTGATATTGACAAGCTATATCGCTTGTATAGGTCAAGAAATCCTTACAAAAAGGCTATATTAAATAAAGCTGTGCATAAAGCGCAGGATTTCAAAGCATATCAGCGAGATAAAAATAAATATAAAAGATATCGTGCGTTTGAGCATTTCATTAATCACACATTAAATACAACGCAGCCACCAGTGAAGAATTTTGTACAGTTATCAAAAGCGGAGTTTGATTTCAATGCAATGATTGCAGGAAGCGACCAGATTTGGAATGGAGTGTTTACGAAAATGAATCCTGGTTTCTTCTTAAATTTTGGAAAACCAGACGTAAAACGTATTTCTTATGCAGCTAGTATCGGTAAAGATGAAATCTCTGACGTAGAAGCACTTCAGTTCCAGAAATACATTCATAACTTTGATTATATTTCTGTACGTGAAGCGAAGGCGAAAGAACAGGTACTTCGTTTTGTAGATGATGAGGTAGAGGTTGTTTGTGACCCAACTTTATTGCTTCCAAGAAGTAAATATGATGAGCTTAAGAAAGATCCAAAGATAAATCAGGAATATATCTACGTTCACAACGTGCACTTAGTAAAAGTGGATGAGCGTTTGAATGCAATGGCAGAAGAACTTTCTAGAAGAACAGGACTTCCAATTGTTCATAACAGACCAGATTATTCTTTTAAAAATGAATGTGGCAAGTTCTTAGATGGTGGTCCAGAAGAGTTCTTAGGATGGATTGCAAACGCAAGATATGTGTTAGCAAACTCCTTCCATGCAACTGTATTCTCTATGATTTACCATAGAGAATTTATTACCATTCCTCACTTCCAGAATCCGGACCGTATGAGATTCTTCTTAGGAGAATTGGGAATTGGAAACCATTTATTAGGTTTGCCAGAAGAATTGCCAGAAGATTTATCAGAGTTAGCAATAGATTATGAAAAAGTAGAAGAGAAACGTAACCAGATGGCTGCACGTTCTAAGGAATTCCTAAAGATGGCTCTTGCTGGCCCTAGAAGAACAGGTGAATTGGCAGAGCGTAAGACATACTTTGATTTCCCAGATCCATTTACCTGTTACGGCTGCCGTGCTTGTGAAGCAACATGTCCTACAGGTGCCATTACTATGGAAGCTGATAAGGAAGGATTTATCTATCCAGTTATTCATGATGAGAAATGTAATAAATGTGGCGATTGTGTAGATGTATGTATTTACAAACATCCATCCTTATTTAATGATGAAGAGAAAAATGAAACAAAAGTTTTTGCAGCATACAACAATGACGAGCATACCAAGATATACAGTTCTGCAGGCGGTGTATTTACTGCACTTGCTGATTCTGTAATCGGAGATAAAGGACACGTTGTTGGTGTTCAGATGAACAAAGACAGCCAAGGTGAATACGCAATTGCAAACACGAAGAAAGAAAGTGCACCATTCCGTGATGCAAAATATGTGACACCTGAAAGTGCTGGAATGAAGCAGAAGGTAAAAGAGCTGTTGGAAAAAGGTGAAGTGGTACTGTATTCCGGTAATCCTTGTGAGATTGCAGGTCTTAAGAGTTATCTGAATAAAGAATATGATAACTTGTATACAGTTGACATGCTTTGTACAGGCTTCGCATCTCCAGAAGTGTATACACAGTATATCACTATGTTAGAAGAAAAATATCATTCCAAAATTGAAAGCATTGAATTTGATAATAAATTCCGTGGTAAGAAAAAAGGATACATGATTGTTAAATTTGAGTCTGGAGAAGTATTCTTACAAGAGACAAGAAAGAATGATTATATGAACGCATACAAGAATAACAATATTCAGCGTCCATCGTGTTATTCCTGTGAGTTTATGGAAGGTACTAAGAGTGTATCTGACATTACACTTGGAAGGTATAAGAATGCAGCCAATTACTGTCCAGAAATGGATGATGTGTTTGGCACATCCTATGTTCAGATTAACACCAAAAAAGGTATGGAACTTTGGAACAAAGCCAATGGCCAATTAACATTTGAAGAGACAGATAAGGATAATCTTCCTGTATTTGGCGTAAAGAAACCAATTAAACTTACCATGCAGAGAAGTCAGCTTATGAACCGAATCGGGGAAGATGAGATTGTAAAAGTCTTAAGAGCTTTCAATTCTACTAAGAAAAGAAGAAAAAGAAAAAGATAATTATTTCAATGTCCAGGAATGGGGAAGAATATGAAAGTTAATTTGGTAACTAGTTTAGATAAAAAAGACATTTTAGATTGCCTTCGCCTTTGGAGTCTGCAAAAAACCTTGCTTAAGCGAGATTTTGAAGTGGAAATTATTGATGTGAAAGGGGAAGAATTTAATTTAGGCAGAAGTGAGAGGGAATCCTTTCAACAATTATTCCCTAACTATACAACAGTTTCATCTCATCAGGAGTTAGTTTCCAAGCTAGGCAATGATGGGATGACTATTGTAACAGGAACGAAGGCATGGAAAGCCAAGATGATTAACCATGCCAAAAAGGCTCTTGTACTAAAGGGAATTGAAACAACCAAATATGCTTACAATGTAGGTGTAGAAGGTACAGAGTATGGATTGCTGGAAAAGGGATCAATTAAGAAACTAATCCAGGAATTTGATTCTATAGCAGTAAGCAAATCAGAGGATCAAAAATACTTATCTCAGTACTACGATAAGGACATTGTACTTTTATGTGACAATACTCTTTTGCTTCGAACCAACGAATATGATGGGATTGCAAGGAAATTTAAATCTTTCCGAGACTATATTCTGCTCGATGCAAAAAACAATGATCCAAAGCTAATTGAACTTGCAAAGAAAGTTAAAAAGGAAACTGGCTTGAAAGTCATCTGTCTTGACAGTGGATTTTCATTAAAGCACGGTTTTCAGTATGAAAATGTGAAGACCTCTCAAAAGTTCTTAGGACTTTTAAAAGGTGCAAAATATGTTATCACCGATAACGAAAGAAGCGTCATGTTTTCCATGATATATAAACGACCATTCTTGTTTGTAAATGAAGATACAAAAGGACAGGAATGGATTGTAAAACTTCTTAAAAATGTTAAGTTAAAAGGTAACATCCTTTCATCAGCAGAAGATTATACTGGGGTAGATCAGTTTAAACTATGGAATGGATATGCACTTCATAAACGTTTAGGTGAACAGAAAAAAGGTGCATATGCACATTTAGACAAAATAACTGGAGTTGAAGTGGCACAAGACGAATATGTGGATGCACCAACCGACATCTTAAAGAAAGACTGTTGCGGCTGTTACGCATGCGCAGAAGTATGTCCAGTCACTGCAATCAAAATGACAGAAGATAATAGGGGATATTATTTCCCAGTTGTGGATAAAGATACCTGCATCTCCTGCGGATTGTGTAAAAAGAGCTGTGTCATTCAGAAGCCAAGGCTTGTGGAACATGATAAGACTTATCCAAAGGCAATTGCTGCTTACAACAAAGATTTAGATATAAGAAAAGGAAGTTCTTCCGGTGCTATGTTCCCAGGATTTGCAAAACACATCATTGAGGACAAACATGGATATGTTGCTGGTGCAAAATACGATGAAGACATGAATGTTGTATCCGATGTGGCAAATACTATGGAAGGAGTAAAAGCCTTCTACGGTTCAAAATACTGTAAGAGCCTTTTGGATGGCAGTTATAAAAAAATAAAAGAACTATTAGACCAAGGGGAATATGTTCTGTTTTCAGGTCTTCCATGTGAATGTTCAGGTCTTCGTGCATTTCTAAAGAAAGATTATGAAAAGCTATATATATGCGAGATTATTTGTCATGCAGGACCATCTGCCAAAGTGTTTAAGGCATATGTAAAATACCTGGAAGAGAAGTTTGGTTCTAAGGTAACCAATGTAACTTTTAGACAGAAGAAAAACGGCTGGCAGGCTCATCAGACCAGCATGGTAGTTGACTTTAAAGACAGAGAGCCGTTACGAGTAGTGAATCGTACCAATAACTATTATCGAATATTTGCCAATGATATCATAGCAAGAGAAAGCTGTACGAGTTGCCGTTTTACTCATTTGAACAGGGCAGGAGATGTAACGATAGGTGATTTCTGGGGTATCCAGGACATTCATCCAGATATGTACGATAACCAAGGCGCAAGCTTTGTAATTATCAACAATGCACGTGGCGCAGAACTTTGGGATATGGTGAAAGATGATTTTGAATGGATCGAGAGCAGTATGGATAAGGTATTCAAGAAAAATCATAAAGAGCCGATTTCTTATAAAATCGACCGCGATGAATTCTTCCATCGGATGGAAAAGGGTGAAAATATCAATCAGTTACTTGAGGAATTTAATGACCTGAAAAAGTAAATGGAGAAAACTATGAGACAATATATAAAGAACTTTTTAAAATATAGGCATTTGTTACACGAGCTTGTAAAGAAAGATATTAAGCTAAAATATAGACGTTCCTATTTAGGAATTCTCTGGACGTTAATTGAGCCGTTATTAACGATGATTGTATTAAGTACAGTGTTTGGCAGTTTGTATGGCAGAACGGATAAAACGTTCCCTGTATACGTATTAACAGGTAGACTGCTATATGCTTACTTTGCCAACTCAACAAAGGCATGTATGCGTTCCATAAGAAGCCATAGTGGGATGATTAAGAAGGTATATGTACCAAAATACATTTATCCATTATCCAGTGTATGTTCCAATTATATTACGTTTTTAATTTCATTGATTGTATTAGTTGCAGTTAGTATTGTGTTAAGAGTAAATATCACATACTACATTCTATTCTCGGTTGTACCTTTGGCATTGCTTTTTGTAATGGCTTACGGTGTGGGAATGATTTTAGCAACCTTGTCAGTGTTCTTCCGTGATTTAGAATACTTATGGTCAGTAGCATTGATGATTATCATGTATACAGCGGCTATTTTCTATCCAGTAGAAAGATTATATGCTACAGGAAAGGCATGGATATTAGAGTTAAATCCAATCTATAGTTTGATTTCTCTATTCCGTTCAGCCGTATTCAGTACGCCGATTGAAGTCCGACATATCGTGTACGCTACTGTATTTAGCTTTGGGACATTGATTGTCGGTACTGTTATGTTCTACAAGAAACAGGATAAATTCATCCTTTACGTGTAGAGTAAGAGCAAAGAAAACGTAGTTCATGAAAGATGGAGGTGCATTGTGAGTAAAGTAGCTGTAGACGTGAATCATGTCACGATGCGTTATAATATTAGTTCACAAAAGGTAGATAACTTAAAAGAATATTTTATTAAGTTTGTAAAGAAAGAAATTATGTTTAATGAATTTCTTGCTTTAAATGATGTTACTTTTCAGATTAATAAAGGGGATAGACTTGGTATTCTTGGTTTAAATGGTGCAGGAAAAAGTACCTTGCTGAAAGTAATTGCAGGGGTGCAAAAGCCTTCTGAGGGTTCTGTGAAAGTAAAAGGCAGAATCGTACCACTTCTTGAGTTAGGAGCTGGTTTTGATAAAGAATATACGGGAGCAGAAAATATTTATTTGTATGGTACTGTATTGGGATATTCCAAAGATTTTATTCGTGAAAAGTACGATGAAATAGTAGAGTTTTCTGAATTAGGTAAATTTATTGATGTTCCAGTCAAGAACTATTCTTCTGGTATGAAATCTCGTTTAGGTTTTGCAATTGCAACAGTTGTACAGCCGGATGTTTTAATTCTGGACGAAGTATTAGCAGTTGGAGATGCTAAATTCCGTAAGAAATGTGAAGCGAAGATTCAGTCAATGTTTGACAGTGGGGTTACGGTGTTATTCGTGTCTCACTCACTTCCACAGGTGAAACGTATCTGTAATAAAGGGATTATCCTTGAACATGGTCAGTTAATTGCGAAGGGAGATATTGAAGATATCGCAACGATTTATACTGAAAAGACGAAATAATGAAAGACCGTATGCCAAATCAATGGTATACGGTCTTTTTTGCATATGAGCTGACTTCGTGAGTCTACTAGCTGACAATCACAGATAAAGGCATATTGAGCAGCTTTTTGTTATTCACATCAATTAAATAATTACTTTGAGAAGGTTTTAACAATAAGGATTGACCAGCTGTTAATTCTTTGGTCAGTGTGATTGTTACAGTGGATCCATTAACATTTACGGATTTCACTGTAACAGCAGTTCCATTGGCAGCAATCGCATAATCAATATTAGTTGGTGTCCCACTTATGAGAGGTGTTGGAAATGCCAAGGTAATAGTATCCTTAACAGCAGTAACAGTTGCAGGCTCTAAAGTCTGGTTATTACTTAATATAATCATGTTTTCATAAGGCTCCATCGTTGTGTAGGTACTCTTATAACCTCGTAAACCAGAGATTTTCACTACATAAGGCGCATTGTCTATAATAGAATTTTGCACAACCGTTAATTTCACAATAGCGGGACAGTTATAGGTATTGCAGACAAGCTGTGCCGATTGGATGGTGATACCTGAGATATTGTAATTATCCTTATTTTCGGCAGTTGATTGATCGAGCATATTATCAAAGGTAACATATATATGCTGATTGGCTGTCCCTGCAATCTGAATGCTACGTGGACCTGGAAGGACAGAAGTTTCACCAGCAAGTTTAGCAGCCGTTACAGAAAGACCTGCATTATAGTTATAATAGGCATCCATTACGAAAGAATCAGGAATTGAAAATGTGTATGTAGCAAGTTCAGTAAAGGAACCAGTCAGTGTGAGGGTAACTGTATTATCAACTGCTTCTGCCGTATACTGATACTTGGTATTGGCACCAACGATACCGTCTAAAGTGCTGCGTCCGGTAATCTGACCAGTTCTCTCAAGCAAAGTTACAGTTTGGTTAAATGTTAATGTCAAAACATTGGAAGTAATCGAATTTACTTTCTTTGTAGTAAAGCTAGAGTTTGTTATTGTAGGCAATGAAGCTCCGGAACCAAAGTTCACTGTACGCTGTGCAGTAGTAGAAGTTGCACCAGCATTGTATGTGCTGTAGTTATAGAAAACAACATTTAAGCCAGTTTTGCAATTTAGTAAAGAAGTATCATTAATATGATAGATAACTTCTTTTTTGTTGGTTTTGTTCACTTCACCAGATAAGAAACTGCCATTTACGATAGCATAGCCAGGAGCCTGTATAGACTTATTAAATGCAGCAACTAGACTGTTTCCGTTGCGGTATGCATTGACTAGTTCAGCTTGTGTTGCTCCAGTGGTATTCGTGTAAATAGAAGCAACTAATGGATAAGGATTGGTAGGGTTGTTTGCCAGATCCACGATACCATATAAAGTTACTTCAATCGCAACATTCTGATCAGCAGGTGCGATTCCTGTTAAGTCTAACAGAATGGATTTCTTATCCTTAGACAGTTTATAGTTGCTTTTGGTTGTAAATGGTGAGGTATAAACCATTGTAATCTTGTCTGGACGTTTTACGGCAGAAGGAACAAGATTATCAATCGATATAGGTTCGCTGAAATTAAGAGAGACAACTAAACCTGTATCATCTACACTGCATCCCAAATATGTAGGGTTTATAGTATCTTTTAACACCTTGTTTTCTGTATATGGAGTTAGGGCATAACCCGTTTCCGACAGTATAGTATTTCGTAAGGAAATATTATAAGTACCATTAAAAGCATTCTTGTTCGTAATCGTCAACACCTTTTTATCTTCTGATAATGCTCCTGTTAGCGTGCCAATTTCAGCAGCATCTTTACCACTTTGGATGAAAATCCCACTGGTTAGAAAAGTTCCTGAAAGAACAGTGGACGAGTTGATTGGCTGGCTAAATGTAATCTGTAGTTCATGACTATTGGCAAGGCTTACATCCTTTACCGTTACAGATGGTTTTGTTATGAACAGATTAATTGTTTGTTTGATTGGATTATCTGGGTCAATTGCTTTTTCTGCAGTTGCGCCGCAGCATACAGTTAATGTAGTATAACCAGATTTTAATGGAGTTACCAACCCAGTTTTTTCATTTACAATGGCCTTTGCGGGGTCCTTTACATAAAAGCGAATCACATCAGTTGATGCACTTTTTGTGGAGGAAGAAATCCGCCTTGCATTAAAATCATATGTTGTCCCTAAAACAAGTACATGTGCATCGTATTCACTGTCAATAATAGCATTCGTGAATTCAATCGCTTTTGCTGGTACTTTAACGGTTACTTTACAGGTTAATTTTTTGGTTACAGTGTTCTTTTTGGCGGTACAGGTAATGGTTACAGTACCTCTTTTCTTAGCAGTAACAACACCTTTAGAAGTTACACTGGCAATTTTAGAGTTTGAACTTTTCCAAGCTGCCTTTGTTCCTTTTGGTGCAGTTAAGGTCAACGTACATTTTTTACCAACGCCGTTCAGAGTTCTGGTTTTTGCATTTAGCTTATATGTAGCAGCGGCATTCAAATTGCCAATAGGTGTACATAAAATAAGTACTAAACACAGAGATAGTATAAGACTTAGTCTTCGTTTCATGTAGCTCCTCCTTTTTCACTTTGTATTACATTACTTAATCTATTTTACTATATAATTCTGATAAGTCAAAGGAGATTGTAAAAAGCTACTTCATCCTAATAGAAAGAAGTAGCCTTTAACCATTAATTATTTACTTATCTCCCCCGATATACTTATAACACCACCACCAGTCCTCACAATCAAGGTTTAGTGCTGCAGCGTTATTTTCCCGTTCCATCAGATTAGCGTAATCTTTTGGGGCTGGGATAAGAACAGCTTCCCCAGGTTCCCAGTTAGCAGGTGTTACAACATTGTATTTGTCAGATGTCTGTAAGGCGGTAAGTAAACGAAGAATTTCAGGTATGTTACGTCCATTGGTTAGAGGATAAATTAGAATGGCTCTAATGCGTTGTTCTGGATCAATAATGAAAACATTGCGAACCGTTTCTGTTTTACTTACATCATCGGCAACCATGCCATACAATCTTGCAATTTCGCCCACACGGTCAGCAATGATTGGAAATGGTATTGTTACACCAGAAGCTTTATAAATACCTTGCACCCAAGCAAGATGAGAGGGATTGCTGTCAATACTGATGCCTAAGAGTTTTGCATTTAAAGCTTCAAATTCATCTGCCATTGTTGCAAATGCAATAAATTCTGTAGTACAGACAGGCGTAAAATCACCAGGGTGGGAAAAGAAAACAACCCATTTACCTTTGTAGTCAGACATTTTAATAGGTCCCATCGTTGTGATAGCACTAAAGTCAGGAACCTTTTGTCCGATGCTTAACAATGTTTTTCCCATTTTTATGCTCCATAAGGATGAAAATATACATTATTATATGCATGTAAAAAAAGATATGGTACAATTTAATTGTATTTGATTTTATCATAGAGGAAGAGAGTGGTTATATGGAGTATGAAGAACAAAAGGAACAGTTAAAACCGATCATACAGCTTTTTGATGCATTGCCAAATGGTGAATTTATTCCTTCTGATTGGGAGGCACCAGAGGGCTATAAGTTAGAGAAGTTCAATGTTGGAAATGTTCCAGTAGAACATCTAATTCCAGAGAATAAGAACGGAAAGGTTATTTACCAGCTTCATGGTGGGGGATACGCAGTTGCTTTTTTTGATTTATATCGAAATACTGCTATTCATTATTCTCAAATAGCAGGAGGAGCAGAAGTTTATAGTATTGATTATCGTGTGGCACCAACCAATGTATTTCCCGCGGCATTAGACGATGCAGTTTTGGTCTATAAGTGGTTATTAGAACAAGGACATAAGTCAGAGGATATCGTGTTTGCTGGCGATTCTGCTGGTGGAAACCTTGTGTTAACTACAGCTTTGTATTTAAGAGACAACTCTTTGCCTTTACCAAAGGGAATTATTGCAATATCACCTTGGGCATGTATCGAAACAAACAAAGGATCAGCGGAAGAAAATAAGGATTTAGATTTACTTCTTGGTAGCTCCGGCTTGAAACTTGCATCGGAAGTCAAGTTTTCACGTTATTTTAAAAATGAAGACTTAAAGAAACCATATGTTTCTCCTGCCTATGCAGATTTTACGGGATTTCCAAGTTTGCTGATACAGGTTGGTTCATACGAAGTGTTAAGAGATGATTCCTTGATGGTTGCAAAAGCCTGCAAGGAATCTGGTGTAGATGTAACACAGACTACATATGAAGGACAATCCCATGATTTTCAGTTATCATTTCCAGAAGATGAGATTGGTATGAAGGCATGGGCTGAAATGAAAGAATTTGTAGAAAGAATATTTAAATAAAAGATGTGATGTTTTAAGGTAACAAAGAACCCATCGTCTAATCTAAACGATGGGCTTCTAATATATGACGAATTGTCTGATATAAAAAGGGTTTAAACTCTTCAATAGATGTTGGTTCATTGTATAGAATTGGACTATAACAAGTGGATCCAACTAATTCTATAATCATATATAACATAATTTCCGCATTTTCAAAATTATGACCGGAATCTTCAATCAATGCATTGTAGACATTAAAAAGGTTGATATCCAGAGCATCATTCTTAGATATAATGGAACTTTTGAAAACACCCCAGCTTAAATTTTTAGATATAAAATTTAGCAAGACCTTATTTTCTGTGAGCTGATTTAAGATGTGGTCTACAATAAAAATAACTCGGTCTGACACATCGGTGAGGTCAGTTTCTTCCTGCATAGCTTCTTTTGCACTATGGAATAACTGGCTTGCCTTATGAGAAATTAATTTGTTGCGAATGTCATATTTGTCACTGAAGTAGAGATAAAAAGTACCTTTGGCAACACCGGCCTTTTCGACAATATCGGCGATAGAAGTTTTGTGAATTCCCTTTGTTGTAAATAATTCAAAAGCGGTGTTTAATAGGGCGTCCTTTTTCTCCTTCTTCTTTCGCTCTACTTTTCCCATAGAAAACATCCTTTCCAATATGGATTATAAGCTTAGTATAATAAAATCCTATGCACTACATACATTATAAGAAGTTCTATGAAACAAAGTCAATGATAAAAACAAAATTCGAAAGTAAGTTCAGTGAATTATTATAAAAACGAATTACGTTTTTAGCTGTATCGTATGCTTTATGCACTGTAACCTGGCTTCGGGGCTCATATCAATAAAGTCAGAATAAGACACATTGGAAAGAAGCATCTGCGTGTTACACTTAAAACAAGTGATATTTTTTTTGGATACATATCGAAATGTTTTGCACTTGGGACAGACATACAACTTAAGCATAAATATTAACCTCCCGTATTATACTTATATTCTAAGCAATTAAAGTAATTATAAGTTTATAGGACAAAAATGTAAATAAAGAAAGTGTAAAGAAAATTGCAAACTCAAAAGGCCGTCTTAAAGACTTATCACTCTAAATTTATATTGAACGCAAGCAATAGGTAGGATATAATAAATAAATTGAGAATTATAATGGAGGTAATGGCATGAAGGGTATAATTTTAGCAGGAGGTTCTGGAACGAGACTTTATCCATTGACAAAGGCAGTTTCCAAGCAGATTCTTCCTGTATATGACAAACCCATGATTTATTATCCGCTTTCCACTTTAATGTTAGCAGGAATCAGGGATATACTAATCATTTCAACAGAACGAGATTTGCCATGTTTTAAACAGCTTTTTGGAACTGGAGAACAGTACGGATTATCCATTTCTTATAAGGTACAGGATGCACCCAATGGATTAGCAGAAGCCTTTATCATAGGAGAAGAATTTATAGGAAATGATTCGGTATGCTTAATTCTTGGAGACAACATTTTCTATGGAAGAAGTTTTTCTAGTACCTTAATAAGATGTGCAGAGCTTAGAGAGGGTGCGGCTATTTTTGGGTATCCCGTTAGAGATCCGAGAGCTTATGGAGTCGTAGAATTTAATGAAGACGGAAAGGCTATATCCATTGAGGAAAAACCAGAACATCCAAAATCCAAATACGCAGTTCCAGGACTCTATTTTTATGACAATCAGGTAATTGGCATTGCCAAGAATGTTAAGCCATCAGCGAGAGGAGAATTGGAAATCACAGCAGTAAATAATGCCTATATGGAAAAGGGGCAGCTGCATGTTGAGACAATGGGACGAGGAATGGCTTGGTTAGATACGGGTAATCATGATTCTTTATTAGATGCATCTAATTATGTTGCTTCCATTCAGAAACGACAAGGTCTATACATTTCCTGTATTGAGGAAATTGCATATAAAAAAGGATTTATTACAAAAGAGCAGTTAATACGATTAGCACAGCCAATGTTAAAAACAGATTACGGACAATACTTGCTGGATATTGCACAGGATTTGATTTAAGGAGGAAGCAAATGAATAACTTTGAATTCAAGAAATGTGGAGATATAGAAGGGTTATACGAGATAACACCAAAGGTATTTGGGGATGCAAGGGGATACAATATTGTTTCCTATGAATACGAACAGTTTAAGGCAGCAGGGTTAGATATGGTATTCGTGCAGGATAATCAAAGTGCATCTAGAAAAGGTGTATTAAGAGGACTTCACTATCAGAAAGAACATATGCAGGGAAAACTAGTTCGAGTAGTAAGTGGGAAAGTTTTTGACGTGGCAGTAGATATTCGCAAAGGCTCTGCTACTTATGGAAAATGGTTTGGTATTGTGCTAGACAGTGAAAAGAAGAACATGTTCTATATTCCAGAAGGGTTTGCACATGGTTTTTTGGTATTATCTGATTATGCAGAATTCTTATACAAATTAACGGATTATTATCATCCAGAAGAGGAAGCAGGTTTTATGTGGAATGACCCAGCTATTGGAATTGAGTGGCCAGAGATAGATGCTAAAATCATCTTGTCAGAAAAAGATACAAAATATGCACCATTCTCAAAATAGAAATGCTGTAGTAAGTTATTTGGAGGTAATTACATGAAAGTAATGATAACTGGTGCAAATGGACAGTTAGGAAGAGCTTTGTATGAACTTTTAGCCAGTGAATCAAAAGTTACATTAATTTTAACAGGAAGTGCATCATCTGCTAAGGAAGCACCTTTTCCAATCTATCCATTAGATATTACAGATCGAGAGGTGGTTTCTTCTTTTGTAAGAGAACAAAATCCTGATGTCATTATCAACTGTGCAGCATACACCAAAGTAGATTTATGCGAATCAAATGAAGCGGAGGCACTAAAAATTAATGGAGATGGTCCAAGGTATCTAGCCAGATCTGCTAAGGAAGTAGATGCAAAACTGATACATGTTTCAACAGATTATGTATTTGATGGAAAGGCAAAGAAACCATATATAGAAACAGATAAGACCAATCCAGTTAGTGCATATGGAAGAACGAAACTAGCTGGAGAGCAGGCAGTTATGGAAGAATGGGACAAGGTTTTTATCGTTCGTACGGCATGGCTTTACGGTGATGGAAAAAACTTTGTAAAAACCATGTTATCATTAGCAGATACACATAAAGAGCTGCGAGTAGTAAATGATCAGTACGGAACACCTACTACAACAGTAGAACTTGCTAACATGTTATGGTATTTAGCTAAGACAGAACAATATGGCATTTATCACGGGACTTGCGAGGGCAGTACGACTTGGTATGAGTTTGCCAAAGAGATTTTTCGTGTATTTCATAAGCAGGTTATTGTTCATCCTGTTACGTCAGAAGAATATAATGCCAAGGCAGATAGACCAGAGTATTCCGTACTGGACAATCATAAATTAAATACGGAGACCGATTATAGAATGAAAGACTGGAAAGAAGCCTTATTAGATTATGGAAAGCGGTACGGCGAAAAAGGAGGAGAAGCATGAAAACATATTTAGTGACTGGTGGAGCAGGATTTATAGGTGCTAATTTTATTGAGTATTTATTCGAAATCAAAAAAGGCAACGTTAAAATAATTAATGCTGATAAATTAACATATTCAGGTAATCTGGAAAATCTGAAAAATGTAGAGTCAAATCCAAATTATCAGTTTGTAAAAGCAGATATTTGTGACAAAGCTGTTATAACAAAAATATTTGAAGAGAATGACATTGATTATGTGGTTCACTTTGCAGCAGAAAGTCATGTGGATAGAAGTATACGTAATCCTGAAGTTTTTGCACAAACAAATATTATGGGCACATTGAATCTGCTTAATGTTGCAAAAAATGCGTGGGAAACCGAAGATGGCTTTAAGGAAGGAAAAAAATATCTTCAAGTATCAACGGATGAGGTTTATGGTTCCTTAGACGACGATGGTGGCTATTTTTATGAAACTACGCCGTTAGATCCTCATAGCCCATATTCAGCAAGTAAAGCTTCAGCCGATATGCTCGTGAAATCTTATATTGATACGTATCATTTCCCAGCTAATATTACGAGATGCAGCAATAACTATGGTCCTTATCAGTTCCCGGAAAAACTGATTCCACTTATGTTCCATAATGCTTTAACAGGTAAAAAACTTCCTATCTATGGAGACGGATTAAATGTACGTGACTGGCTTTATGTTATGGATCATGCCAAAGCTATTTCTATGGTAATTGATAACGGAAAGTTAGGAGAAGTGTATAATGTGGGCGGTCATAATGAAAAAGCAAATATTGATATTGTAAATATTATTTTGACTACATTACAGGAATTATTACCAGATGACGATGCTAGAAAAGCATATATAAACAGTGATTTAATTACCTATGTTGAAGATCGAAAAGGACACGATAGAAGATATGCAATTGCACCAGATAAAGTCAAACAGGATTTGGGCTGGTATCCAGAAACAAAGTTTGAAGATGGAATCCGACTTACCATAAAGTGGTATTTGGAGCATCAGAAGTGGATGGAACATATTACGACAGGTCAATATCAAGAATATTATAAGGAAATGTATCACGTCTAATGAGTGATTTTATTTTCAGTTTAAATGCCACCATGCCAGTATTTTTATTAATGCTGCTTGGCTGGTGTTTTGGCAAAATTGGCATGTTGACCGATGAATTTGTCCGTGTAAGTAATAAGTTCGTATTCAAGGCTGCATTGCCGGTCTTATTGTTTAAAGATATTGCATCTGCCAACATAAATGATGTGTTCGATATTCGCTTTTTGCTATTTTGTATGATTAGTACAACTGTTTCATTTTTTGGAATCTGGGGAGCAGCAAGGCTGCTTATGAAAGAGAAATCTATGATTGGAGCTTTTGTTCAGGGCTCTTTTCGTGGAAGTGCAGCAATTCTAGGTGTAGCATTTATTCAAAATATGTATGGCAATTCTGGTATGGCTCCATTAATGATTATTGGTGCAGTACCACTGTTTAACATATATTCTGTCATAGTTCTTACGATGGAAGGAAGTAATACGGATGGGAAAGGAATTCGAAGTGCCTTTCTTAATATTTTGAAGAATCCGATTATTCTTGGTATCTTAGTTGGAATGACTGGTTCTTTGGTACATATTTATGATTATTTACCACCGATATTAGAAAAAACAGCTGGAAACTTGGCTTCTATAGCTTCACCACTGGCTTTGCTTGCGATTGGTGCAGGTTTTGAAGGAGGAAAGGCTATAAAGAAAGCGAAGCCGACCATAATAGCGAGTTTTTTAAAGCTTATCGGGTTACCACTTATTTTCATGCCGATTGCAATTGCACTTGGATTTCGCAATTATGACTTGATTGCATTTCTAATTATGCTAGGGGCACCGACAACTGTTACAAGCTATATTATGGCTGCAAACATGAATAATGATGGTATACTTGCGTCAGGTATTGTTGTGTTAACGACGCTTCTCTCAGCAGTTACCTTAACTGCATGGATTTTTATATTAAGAGTGATGGGAATGATATAAATAAAGAGGGGGTTCATAATTGGATGAACTCCCTCTTTATTAGATGTAATGTTTAAATTATCTTACTACCTCAACTAAACATCGGTCGTAACGGCCATTGTCAATTACGGCATAAACATAAGTTTTTCCCTCACCTACAGCAGTAATAACTCCACCAGAACTTACAGTAACAACACTGGTATCCAATGAAATAAAAGTTGGTGTCTCGCAAGTTGTAGATGGCTTTAATTCGTCCTTCAATTTAACTTTTTCATTTTCAGAAAGGGTTATCTTTCCATTAATTATTTTAACGCTTACAGCAGGAGGTGTAACAGTGATATCACATTTTAAAGAAGTTATGGTTTTGGAACCTTCTTTAACGGTAACTGTAATGGTTGCTTCACCGACCTCATTGGCAGTGATTGCGGCTTCTTTATCTTCTGTCTTTTTTACAGTTACAATGGAAGAATCACTAGACTTGAAGCTGACCTTCTGATTTTTTGAAGTACGATACACTTTTAGTGTATAAGTCTCATCTTTGACGCATGACTTGGATTTTACGTTTAGTTTAATTCTACAAGCATCATCATCGTTATCTATTTCAGATGCTTTCGCCGTACAAACCATCTTATCTGAAATTGGATTTGGCAGCAACAAGAAAGCTAGAAATAGAAGTGCAGTCAAACTGAGCTTTTTCATAAAAGAAGACAATCTCATCTTTTGACCCCCTTTCCATTTATATGTATACATCTATCTATACTATAAAACAAGTATTTGTCAAAAAGGTGGCAGTGTAAGAAAAAATTAAGAAATTTCTTACTGACTTCAAGAATGTAAAAATATTTAGGAAATAGCATTTGATACTTGTTAAAATAACCAAAATTGATTATAATGTTGTATTGTAAATGAGGGAAATCAAAATGTATATGGAGGTAATATAAGTGGGAGCCATATTAATCGCGGATGATAATGAAGACATTACCGATATTTTATCTACATATGTGGAAAAAGAAGGGTATGAACCTGTTATAGCCAAAGATGGTGCAGAAGCATTGGAATGTTTTGAAACCTGCAATCCACAGGCGGTTTTATTAGATGTTATGATGCCAAAGGAAGATGGTTATGAAGTATGTCGGAAGATAAGAAGCAAGTCCAGTGTACCAATTATTTTAATTACCGCTAGAGGAGAAGATTTTGAGCGGATTATGGGATTAGATATTGGCGCTGATGATTACATAGTAAAGCCGTTTAGTCCAAGTGAAGTAATGGCACGATTAAGGGCGGTTTTAAGAAGGGTAAATACGAATACGAGTCAGAACAACACAGGAAACCAGGTTTCCATTGCAGATCTAACAATTAATCTAGATGAATATGTTCTAACAATTCAAGGAAAAAAGATGTCGCTTACGAAACGTGAAATAGAAACAATGTGGACTCTGGCAAATAATCCAAACAAGGTTTTTACAAGGGATAATTTATTAGATAGTTTATGGGGATTTGATTATTTTGGGGATTCCAGAACTGTAGATTCACATATAAAAAGGCTACGAGCAAAACTTGATAAAGTTGAACATCCAAAGTGGAGCATTAAGACCATATGGGGCGTGGGATACAAATTTGATGTAGAAGAATAGTGGAGAGAGTAATGGAAGAAAAAGAACAGAAAAGGAATGGCAACCGCTTCTATCAGAAACTATTATTTCAGCTATTTATGTATTTTGCATTAGTTATTTGTATGTTTGCTATTTTATTAAGTGTAATCTACATGAAATTATATGAGAAAAGTACCATTAATACATTTCGTGATGATTTAGCGAAAAAGGCAGAGCGAATTGCACAGAATGTATCTGTGTATGCAAGGGAAAAAGATCGAACGGGTTTTAGTGCATATTTTGCTGCTACAAAATCAGTATTTGATCAGAAAGAAACGGATATTTACATAGTTTCCAATATGAATTCTGCATTTGCCTTAGATGAAGGATATACAAACTGTGACAGTGAAAGGCTAATGGGAGATGAACTTCCTAAAGCTATGGTAAAGATATTAAAGTTAGCATTTGAAGGAAACGTAGCTTCCAGTTCGGGTTATGATTCTCTTTATTATAGACAAAGCGTACGTGTTGCAGTGCCAATAAAAGATTCAGGTGGAAATGTCAGTGGAGCTATTATGATTGTTTCGGTTCCCCAGGATCAGATGATCTTATATAGTGGGCAAAGATATATCGTTATCAGTAGTATTGCAGCATTAATTATTTCTTTCATTGTTTCCATTTTTCTTGCGGGAAAATTCTCTCGTCCAATTTCGAAGATGCGAAAAATTGCACTTCGTCTTGCAGAAGGAGATTATGAAGCGAAAACAGATATTCATCATGGAGGAGAAATTGGTGAATTAGCTAGTTCTATTGATATATTGTCGGATAAGTTGAAAGAGAATGAAGAAGTACGCAATAACATGGAGCAGATGCGTAGGGACTTTTTTGCAAATGTTTCCCATGAGCTGAGAACTCCAATCACCGTTATGCGTGGCTATTCTGAAATGTTAGTAGATGGCGTGGTAACAAAGGAAGAGAAGAAATTACAGTACTATCAGAGAATGCTCAATGAATGTAAATCCATGGAGCGTCTAGTTGGAGATCTTCTTACGTTATCTAAAATGCAAAATCCTGATTTCGAAATAGAGAAAGAGCCAGTGAATCTCGTGCAGGTGTTTAATGACATTATTCGCGGAATACACGTTGTGGCGGCTAAGAAAAATATCGCTTTAACATTACAATATAGTGATGAGTGTATCATGATGCTAGGTGATTACGACCGTTTGCGACAAATGTTCTTGATTATTTTGGATAATGCAATTAAATTTTCCAACGAGGATTCAGTTATAAAAATTGATATTGAGGTACATAATAACATTGCAGTAAAAATTACTGACCAAGGAATTGGTATTGCAGCAGAAGAATTGCCGTTTATCTTTGAAAAGTTTTATAAGTCAAGGTTAAGGCAAAATGCACAAGGCTCTGGTTTAGGGCTTGTAATTGCAAAGCAGATTGCAATAAAACACGATGGCAGAATAGAAGTTGAAAGTGAATTGGGAAAGGGTACCACATTCCAATTTATCTTTGACAAGACAAGCGTAGAAGTGTTATAATAGAACAAACAAAAGATTCCTGGGGTGTTCGACAATCTTGTATTTTGAACCTACATTTATTGAATTGGGATTCCTACATTCGTAAGTGGATGCCAAGCCTCCGTTTGTAGTGGAAGGCAGAAGCTTATATGCGGTAACCCACCTAGCATTGGCTAGGCGTCAAAATCCAAGAAACGGCATTTTGGGAGAGTATAAGATAATTGGAGCAGCGCTATAAGCGCTGCTTTTGTTGTATCTAGTTACAATAAACCACCTGCTATGCAGGTGGACCCCCCTATCAGCTTTAGCCCTAGATAAAAAAAACTCCTGTGCTATAATAAGTGAGGGTTCTAAACCGCACTACAAATAGCAAAGGAGGAAATCCAAATGGATAAAAATACTTTATCACATACAACGTGGGAATGCAAATACCATATCGTGTTTGCATCAAAGTTTAGAAGACAAATAATCTATGGAACAATAAAGGCAGACGTGGCTAATATATGGCACCGGATCTCGGAGCTTATTCGCTATGGCATGAGTGAGTCGAATAGAGCGTTGCTGGTAGGGAGCAAGAAAGTCATACTTTTAAAGAATCGTTTGCCGCAGGAACATCGATATCTTCGTTTCTTGAGTACTAGATAACAATTCT
>CALFNR010000024.1:0-4529 GCA_937903005.1 uncultured Lachnoclostridium sp.
ATTGAAAAATATAGTTAAGAACTTGAATGATAAGCTTAATAATGAAGAAAAATCGCAAGCAACAAGTATGATTCCAAATGAACTGTTTTTACAAAAAGAAAAAGAGTATTTAACCAAAGTAAATTTAAATCAATTCAATCGTAAACTAACCCGCGAAGTTAGAAAAGCAACAAAAGAATCAATGATTATGTACAATGGGCATAAATACTCTGTACCAGTTAATTTAATAGATGAACTGGTAGAATTTGAAGTAATTAATAATATACTTCATATTTATTATAACGGAGAAGTAGTAAGAAAGCATCAAATATCGTCAAATCGTTTTATTTATAATAAGGATGATTTACATGAAGTTATTAAATCAAGTTTTCCCCACAAAGATGAAAAAGAAATTGAAGCAATGGTTGAAAAAAGACTAAAAGGATTTGATATTTTATTAACAAGAGAGGAAAAAAAAGATGAATAAGAAAGAATTGATATGGTATTTTTCAGATGGAAGTTATATAACTGGAGAAGATGCTTATAATTATTTAAAAAATAAAGAGTTGCAATTTAAAAAATTAATAATGAAAAACAAAAAGATGATAGATGAAATAAGTAAATTTAATTCATTTGATGTTATTGTTTATGGTGATGATTATGATCAAGAGATGAATGTTTATGATCGTGTGTTAAATGCTGGAGAAAACTTATCAATTATAGTTATATTAATGGAAGAAATGATAGAAGAAATAGAAGAGGTATTAAATAATGATAGAGGATTATAATGAATTAAATAAAAAATTAGATATATTAGGTTTAGAAAAATTTAAAGAAATTTTGCCTTCTTATCTAGATAAGAAGATTTTTGATTCAAGTCAATTAATTCCATTCTTGAATAATATTTTTAAGGAAGAAATTGACTTTAGAGATGCAAGGGCAAAAGAAATAAATGTTAAGATTTCAAATTTTCCATATAAGAAAACAATTGAGGATTTTGATTTTTCTTTTCAACCAAGTTTATCAAAAAATCTTATTATGGATCTTATGACTTTAAGATTCATAGAAAATAAAGAAAATATTATTTTCTTAGGACTTCCTGGAACAGGTAAAACAATGTTGTCAACATGCATTGGTACTGAAGCGTCATCTAATCGTGTCTCAACATATTTTATTCCATGTGCTAAGCTAATTGAAGAATTAAAAAAAGCAAAATATGAGAATCGTTTAGATAAAAGGCTCAAAACATTTTGTAAATACAAATTACTAATAATTGACGAGTTAGGTTTTTTACCTATCAATAAAGAAGATGCAAATCTATTGTTTCAGTTAATTGCTATGCGTTATGAAAAAACATCTACAATTATTACTACAAACATTGAATTTTCAAAGTGGGGTGATGTTTTAAATGATTCTACTATTGCAGCAGCTATATTAGATAGGTTGTTGCATCACTGTACAATTATTAATATTGATGGTCCTTCTTATAGGACTAAGAATATATTTAATTAAACGTAAATAGAGATAGCATTTTACCTATTAACCAGCTAATGCTATCTCTTACATTATTATTAATATTATAATTCCATTTTTTATTAATTATTATTTCTATTTTTTATTAAAAATATCATTGACATTTACACTTTGCTTTCCAAAACGATCAAATTTTCTGATAAAAGCGTCCTTCAAAAAACCGCTTTCCTAATCGCCTTCGCTTCAAAATAAGGATTTGCAACCCTATGCATTATCTTTCCAGACCCTCGCTTCTTTTATGTAGCATCTAACCAGACGGCTCTTTTTTGCCGTATAACATTTTCGATCAGATGGGTACATGGTAGCTGCCTTTAGCTTGCATCTATCGTACTGTCTGGCTTTTTCTGGAAATGCGTTAAGAAAATCGCGAAAACAAATATAGTTCTTCCATTCTTCGCCATCCCATATCACGACATGAATATGATGCGTGCGCGTATCGTTTTCGAAATCCCCCTTCACGAATAGAAGCTGCCCAGGGACGTCCTCTCCACGACAAGCATACCCTTTGCTTAATAGTTCGTCCTTGAAACGAAAAACGTCGTCCAAGTCTTTGACCCCTATGACGATATCTATGATGGGCTTTGCGTGGATAGACGGAATCGCCGTGCTCCCGATGTGCTCTATATCGATGGCGGCATCCCCGAAAACGCCTTTTAATTCCATGATTGTTTCCCTTGCCACTATCGGCCAATCTTCTTGATATGGTAGCAGGTTCACCATGCCTCTTTTCAAACCAATCATGCTTTCTAACCTCATAACCTTGTCAAAGGCTTTGACGCGATCAAACGATAATCGTCGTCATGCGTATAGAATTGTTCCATAAGCCAATAAATGCCGTTGGTGCCCTTTCTTAGTTTTTTGCTAAGCAGTTCCCTAGTTATTGGCATCACCTGGAATATGCTTATGTATTTACGCTTGGAAATGAAGCACTTCACTACGCTTGGCGATTTGAAGATTTCCGGAAGCAACAGCACGGTCCCACAATATTTTCCTTTGATTTGCATATCAATTGTATCTGAAACCGTAATATTTTCCTTTGCGTTAAAGGCGTATTCGGCGGTTGCCCAGAGCAATGAGTTAAGCGATAGCCATTCCGTTTTCTCTTGGCTGATTTCGACTTCTGGATCGATAAGCATCATGTATTCGTTGCGTTGGTTTGCCTTTCTCCACATGCCGATATCACGCTCAGGCATTAGGTAGTCGCTAGCGCCAATCGTGCATATTTTCCAAAAAGGCATGTCTTGTGTTGGTTCAAACACAAGCGTAGTAATTGGCTTCATTTCATCGGATAAAACATTCTTCTTAAGTCTCAAGCAAAAAATAGGTTCTTGCTTAAAGGACTCAACGTAATGGTCGTATAATTTTTGTTGCTTCTTGTTACTCGCTTTATAAGCAAATTCTTTTTCATCCAATTCTGGCAAACAAATCACTCCTGTATAGCAATCTAAATACACTCTTATTTTATCATAAAAGGCTCAAAAAATCTACCTTTTTAGCCTGCAATTTGCCTAGTATTAGTGATAAGTTGTTTTGCTTTTTCAATATGGATTTTACTTTGCCAAATTACTTGACTTTTAAATCTTTTAGAGTGATAGATAGACACCACACTCAGGAGGTACAAAATGAACCAAAAACAAGCTCAGTCAGAAACAAAATATCGATTGTTGGTTTTGCTATTAACAAACCTTCTCGAAGAAGGTCACATCACAGAGGAAGAATTCAAATCTATCCGTAAAGCAATCTCTAAAAAATACAGACCCATTATCGGTTGGTTAGAGGTTGAGGAATGAAAAAGACTATCACTCAAATAACAGCAAAACCAAAATCAAAAAGTAGCACGCAAATAACACAAAAAAAGCGAGTTGCGGCATATACGAGGGTCTCTACGGAACAGGACGAACAGTTAAACAGCCTTGCCGTACAGCAAAGATATTTCGAGGAACTAATAAATAAAAATCCAGAATGGATAAACGTAGGCATTTATTATGATGAAGGCATCAGCGGTACAAGTCTGAAAAAGCGAGATGGCTTTAACAGATTAATATCCGACGCCCTAGAAGGAAAGGTCGACCTTATTCTCGTTAAGTCGATATCAAGATTTTCCAGAAATACCGTGGACGCGCTTCAAACCATCCGCTCTTTAAAATCCAAAGGTGTCACTGTGTTTTTTGAAAAAGAAAATATTGATAGCATGGATATGAAAAGCGAATTCATCCTAACCGTCATGTCCTCACTTGCTCAAGAGGAATCGCAATCATTATCGGAAAACATAAAATGGGGAAAGCAGAAAATATGTCGTGAAGGCAAAGTGTATGTGGCCTATTCCCAATTCCTCGGATATAAACAAGGTGGCAAATACGAACTTGTAATAGATAAGGAGCAAGCCAAAATTGTCAAATTGATTTACAGGCTTTACCTTGAAGGAGATACCCCTACAAAAATCGCAAAGGCATTAAACGAATTAAGCATACCAAGTCCAAAAGGTAAAAAATGGACGAAAAACGTAATTGTCAACATATTGTCAAATGAAAAATATTGTGGTGACGCAATTCTTCAAAAATCATTCGTTGTGGATTTTATATCTCACACCACCAAAAAGAACGAGGGCGAATTGCCACAGTACTACGTAAAGAACGACCACCCTGCAATCATAAAAAGAGCTACTTGGGACGAAGCTCAAATCCAACTGCAGAACCGCACCAGTTCCTTCTATTCCTGTTGCACCCCATTTTCATATAAGTTTTTTTGCAGCAAGTGCGGATCGAACTACAATAGAAAGCCCATGTACCATGAATATTATGTAAACACCGTTCAAATGTGGATTTGCAAAAACCGTTTCACCGATATCCGATGCGATAACATCAAGCTTTTTGAAAAGCAATTGGAGGCTGTTTTCCATGATGCAATCATCCACTTGTATTCAATTTACGAAACCATATTTACGGACGCTATTGGCATCTTAAGCAAATCGATAAAAACTAAAGCCAGACAAAATCAAATTTTGCGCCTGCTGAAAA
>CALFNR010000025.1:0-3607 GCA_937903005.1 uncultured Lachnoclostridium sp.
AACGTTGATTTTCCACATCCAGACGGACCGAGCAATACACAGATTTCACCTTTTTCTACCCCAAATTCAATTCCTTTTAACACTTCTGTTTTATTCTCACTAGTTCCATATGATTTTCTAACTTTTTCAATATCCAAAAACATACTTTTCCTCCATTCTTATTCATCTTAACACTACCATACAGATGTTTTATCCAAGAGCAACATCTAAAACCATCATAATACTAAAACCTGCTGCAAAACAAATAGTTCCAAGATTAGAGTGTTCTCCTTCTGCCATCTCTGGTACCAGTTCTTCCACTACGACATAAATCATTGCGCCTGCTGCCAGACTTAAGAAATATGGTAAAACTGGCAATACAATTCCCGCTAGCAGGATCGTAAGTACTGCTCCGATTGGTTCAACCACACCAGACAGTACTCCATAAAGAAAAGCTTTTCTTTTACTTACTCCCTCTGCATATAAAGGCATGGATATGATTGCACCTTCAGGAAAATTCTGAATTGCAATTCCAACGGAAAGTGCCAATGCACTCATTAATGTTATATTACCATTCCCTGCTCTCCAGCCTGCATAAACAACACCCACTGCCATACCTTCTGGAATATTATGTAGTACAACTGCTAATACAAGCATTGTTGTTTTCATTAACGAACTCTTTATGCCCTCTGGTTCCTTTTCTTCAATATGCAGATGAGGTATTGTTTTATCTAATAGGAGTAAAAATGCAATTCCGATCCAGAAACCTGCAACTGCCGGAATAAATGACCACTTACCAAGATTTTTAGACGCTTCTAAAGACGGTAATAACAAGCTCCATATAGATGCTGCGGTCATAACACCTCCCGCAAAGCCCGCTAAACCTCTTCTAACAAGTCCATTTAATTGATTTTTTGTAAAGAAAACACATCCAGCTCCCAATACAGTTCCTAAAAGGGGAATAATTAAACCAAGCAAAATTCTTTCCAATATAATGCACCTCCTGAAAAAAATTATCTTCTCAAAACGTACTTAATATCTAGTTAGGATATGCTAACCATATTCAACTTCATTATATGACTTTATCGTATCCTGTCAACCGAATTTCTTTTACTAATAATATTTATCATCAAAAAACGGACCTTGCGATACTATACACTCAAGCATCACAAGGCCCGCTTTCCATATTAAAATACTAGATAAATCTCTTGATATCTTCAAGAATTTGCTCTACAGAAATTCCATTTTCTTTTAATAACTCCTCTGGCACATAACGGTCTGGAAAACTCTTTTTAATCCCATAATTTTTCACTTTCATCTCGGAAGTACCATAAAAACTTGCAATTTTCTGACCAAATCCACCTTCTACAATACCATCTTCTAGTGTAATAACAAGTTTATGGTCTTTCTTTAATTCTTCAAGAAGTGACTCATCAATACCTGAGATAAACTTAGGATTGATTAGAGTTGCATTTACCTGTTTTGCTACCTGTTCACCCATTTCGTAAAACTCACCAGCGGCAATAATAACCACATCTTTTCCTGTTCTAGTTACTTGATACTGGTTTAGTTTACTGTAATCTGTTGTATCTGTAATTCCTTTTGTAACGACACCTCTTGCTGGAACTCGAATTGCAACTGGATGCTCTTTTTGTTCCATCGACCATTTTAACATAGCAAAATACTCTTCTTTACAAGTTGGAGAAAGGTATACCAGATTTGGTATATTTCCAATCATCGCAATATCATATAAGCCAAGATGGGTTACATCGGTCATGCCATATGCTGAACCGGCAAATACAAGGAACGTCATTGGATTGTTGTTAATGCAAAGATCCTGTGATATCTGGTCATACGTTCTCTGAAGGAATGTACTATAGACACCATATACAGGAGTTCCACCATTTTTCGAGATACCAGATGCAAGTGCTACTGCATGCTCTTCTGCAATTCCAACATCCACAAACTGTTTGCCTGCTTTCTCTCTTCTTTCCTTGTTAAAGCCAAATACCCCTGGAGTTCCTGAAGTGATTGCCACAACTTTATTATCTTCTTTCATCCTTTCAAGAAGATATTCTGCTGTCATATCAGCATAGTTTTCGCCTGTAAAGTTATATTTAGAAACTCCTGTTTCTAGTTCAAATGGCATACCCCAATGCCATTTTTCTTTCTCTAGCTCTGCTGGTGTAAAACCTTTTCCTTTGATGGTATGAATATGAACAACAACTGGTTTTGTCGTATCTTTTACTTTTTGGAATGTAGCAACTAACTCATTTAAGTCATGTCCATCTTTTACAAAATAATAATCAAATCCTAATGCTTTAAAGAAATTACATTGGCATTTTCCTTCTGATTTTCTTAAATCGCTAAGATTTTGATATAGTCCTCCATGGTTTTCTGCGATTGACATTTCATTATCATTTACTATGACAATCATATTTGTCCCTGCTTCTGCTACGTTGTTGAGACCTTCGTATGCTTCACCGCCACTTAAGGAACCATCCCCAATCATTGCAATGATGTTTTCCTTTCCACCGTTCAAATCACGTCCTTTAGCAAGTCCACATGCAAGACTTATGGATGTTGATGTGTGTCCAATGTTAAAGAAATCGTGGGCACTTTCTAAAGGATTTGTGTAACCTGATACATCATCATATTTGTTTGAATCCATAAAGGCATCTTTTCTGCCCGTTAGCATTTTATGGATATAACTCTGATGAGACACATCGTATACGATTTTATCTTGGGGAGAATTAAATACATAGTGAAGTGCTACTGTTGTCTCGACAATTCCCAAGTTTGGTCCAATATGACCACCGTGTTCACTTAATTTTGTAAGAAGTGCAGTACGAATTTCACTGCTTAATTCCGTTAGCTCATGGATAGAAAGTGCTTTCATATCTTTAGGTGAATTAATTTTTTCTAATAACATGTTTTTCCTCCAATGATTTTCAATTGATAATATTATGTTACACTTTGGAGTGGACTCCATGTCAAGTAGTTTTTCATTATTTTCGAATGTTTAACAGCAAGCTGTTGTGCCACCATTGTGCATTCGACATTTTTCAATATTTTTTTATATATCTTGCATAACAACTGAATAAACATATAAAAAGAACCACTACACTTTGTATAGCAGTTCTTCTTATTCCTTGCTTATGTTATGCAATCACTCTAACCTATTGCCTTGAATGCCTCATCTAAGTCTTCGATAATATCATCAATATTCTCGGTTCCAATAGAAAGGCGAATTGTATTTGGTTTAATACCTGACTCTCTCAGTTCTTCTTCTGTCATTTGTGCATGGGTGGTAGAAGCTGGATGGATTACCAATGACTTCACATCTGCTACGTTGGCAAGAAGGGAAAACAATTCTAACTGGTCAATAAAATCGCATGCTGTTTTCGCATCTCCTTTTATTTCAAAGGTGAAGATAGAACCTCCACCATTAGGAAGATACTTCTGATATAACGCCTTCTGTTCTTCATTATCGGAAACAGATGGATGATTTACTTTCTCCACAAGAGGATGTTTACTTAAGTATTCCACTACTTTCAGTGCGTTTTCCACATGTCTTTCTACTCTTAAGGATAAAGTTTCTAGTCCCTGTAAGAAAATAAAGGAGTGA
>CALFNR010000026.1:0-3603 GCA_937903005.1 uncultured Lachnoclostridium sp.
GATGTAATCTGTACTGTATGTGGTTTTGAAGATATAGAAGAGTATAATGAAAAGAAAGAGCAGCCGGAAGGCTGTTTTTTTGTTGTAGGAAATTTTGTTACACGACCATTCTCCGCATGTAGAACCATCATTATTTTCATTATAAATCGTCCTTTGTTATGTAACATTCTAATAGTTATATTAAACATAAATCGAAAAAAAATATAAATTTGATATCTACAAATGTCATCAAAACATGTTGACAAATGTAGACATAAATGCTATATTATGAATATAGCAGGGAAGGGAGATACATAATATGAAGAAGAGTACAATTGAAACATTGCCAGAGGCAGAACTTGTTGTGATGCAGGCAGTCTGGGGATTAGAGGAACCTGTAGGAACAGGAAAGATTATTGACAAGGTGGAGGAGAAGAAGGACTGGTCAAGGTCAACTATACAGGTCTTTTTAGGAAGATTAGAGGACAGAGGGTTTTTACGTTGTGAGAGATCTGGACGGTTAAAGATGTATTACGCGAAGATTAGAGAAGAAGAATATCGAGCAAGAGAAACAAAGTCATTTTTAGAGAATATGTACGAGAATTCCTGCAAGAAACTAATTGCTTCGCTCGTACAGACAAAGATGATGACAAAAGAAGATTTGCAGGATATCATGCAGATTATTGAGGATGGTGATGATGTTGAGTAATGTTTTTTTGGGAGTTTTAGAAGTGTCGATTCTTTCAGGAATTTTAATTGGTATAATGCTGATTGTGAATCGTGTATTAGGGAATAGATATTCGTTAAGATGGATCCAGGCTTTATGGCTGCTTTTAGCAATACGTCTTTTATTGCCTATGAATGCAATCGATATTACAGTTCCTACTCAGGCAAAAGCACTGAATACGATTGTGAAAAGTGTAGAAGAGAATCAGAAAGTTGTAAGTTCAAGAGTGTCAAAGCAAGGAAGTATTCATAAGAACAGTGCTGTTCAAAAGAGGATTGATGTGAATACGAATGAGAACTTTGATGTACAAGTATCGGAGAAGATGAGTGCATTATTTACTATAATCCGATATGGGCTCATAGGGATTAGTTCTATTTGGGTATTAGGAATTATTTTGCAGTTTAGCCGTTATAGCATCAGTTACATAATTTTTATGAAAAAATTGAATCAGGATAACGTTAGGATTGGTGACTCAACTTGGTATGAATCATTACGTAATATGAATCAGAAAAACTCGAGAATTGCTATTTATACCAATAAGAAAGTAAGTTCACCATTTTCTGTAGGAGTGCTTAAGAAAAGGATTATTTTACCGACTATATCTTATACCGAAGATGAATTAGAAGCTATTTTATGTCATGAATATACGCATCTGTGTAACCATGATATTCTCTTTAAGATGCTTCTTTGCATTATAAAAACAGTTCACTGGTTTAATCCATTTATATATAAGATGGAAAGAGCAGTGAATCATAATATGGAACTGATTTGCGATGAAGCAGTAATAAGGAATAGAAAATTAGAATATAGACAGATGTATGGAAGAACAATCTTGAATACATTAAAAGAAATGTCGGAAGGGCCTGTAAACTGTTGTGCAACGTACTTTAATGATTTTGGAGGCTCAGAAGGAGAGAAAAAGCAAATGAAGGAGCGATTTCAAAATATCATAAAACCAGTTCAAAAGAAAAAGAAACCAATTATAATCGCTCTGTTATGTGTCGTGGCGTTAACATCAAGTGTGATAACTTTGAGCGCAGTAAAAGAAGAGAAGCGTCCTATGGTTAGTTCTGCAAAAGAATCTAACATGGATAATGTATTAACGAAGGAAGAAAAAACAGTTACATTTCTTGTAGTTGGTGTTGACAGTAATGATAAGAAGATAGGAAGAGCAGATAGCATTGTTCTTTTAAATTGGAATCCTGATAATAGAATGCTGTCTGTAAGAAATTTATGCAGAGATATGTATGTTGATGTTCCAGGACAGGAAAAGAACAAACTAGGTTATGCATATTATGCAGGCGGTATGGATTTATTAAAGAAAACAGTAATACAAAATCTAGACGTTACAGTGGATTATGGAATGACAGTAAATTATGAAGGATTTGAGAAAATTGTGAACCTTCTAGGTGGTGTCACGATTGATATTACCAAAGAAGAAGCTAACTATTTAAATAATACCAATTATATTAGTCAAAAGAAGAATCGGACAATAGTAGCAGGAGAAAATAAGTTAAACGGCAATCAGGCATTGGGGTATGCAAGAGTGAGACATATAGATACATCAACAGGACAGCAAAATGATTTTGGTAGAATAGAAAGATTGCAGACATTATTACGTGCAGTGTTAAGTGAAATGGATTCTTTAAAGATTACAGATTATAGAGCTCTATTTAAAGAAGGATTTCGTAATGTAGATAGTGAAATGACTGTCTTAGATGGCATAAGCCACATGGAAAGTTTATTGAAAGCAAATTACACAGTAACATGTAAGACAATTCCGGTAGAAGGCAGTTACCAGCCAAAAAGAAGTAGCGAAGGGATGTCAGTTCTAGATTGGAATGCAGAATTGAATAAGAGAGCAGTCAAGTAAATTAAGGAATAACATAAAATATTCTCCTTTCTTTGTCGAAATAATAAATGGACAGATACGTCCAATATTTTAGGAAAGGAGGATGAATTTATGGCAATATTCTATGGTTTGAACTCAGATAATTATTCTTCATTATTTGGCGGCTTTGGCGGTTCTAATTCTTCTAATAATTTAGGCTTGTATGGTTCATTGGGGGATTTGGGATTAATTCAAAGAGGTGGATATAAGAAATTATGTAAAGCTTATTATGCCAAAGAAAATGAAAGTTCGTCTGAATCTATTGATTCTACAAACTCTAATAAAAATGAAGAAACTAAGGACTCAATGACTGCAGATAACGCAGTTGGCTTAAAAAAATCAGTGAATAGTTTATCTAAGCTAGATTATACAAAAGACAATGTTAGTAAGATACAGAATGGTGTAAAGGATTTCGTGAAATCTTACAACAGTATGATTGATTCTGCAGGAGAATCAAAGTCTGACAATGTTGCTAGAATAGCGAAAAATCTTACTAATTACACAAAGATTAATGAGAAAGTATTAAAAAGTGTTGGCATTACAATTGGAAGTGACAACAAGCTTTCGGTAAATGAAGATACGTTAGGAAAAGCAAGTATTTCTGAGGTACAAGACTTGTTCAAAGGAAGTAGTTCTTTTGCTGGAAGAGTTAGTGCTTACGCAACATCTCTATATACAACAGCAGTTGCGAATGAATCTTCCTTATATTCTGGCAAGGGAAATTTAAAAGCTTTGTCTATGTCATCACTGTTTGATACTTATCTGTAATATGAGAAAAGGACAATATGCTTAAATTAGATATTGTCCTTTATACATGGTTTACTTATTCATGTAGTTATTGTGCTATTTTTTTTCTGAAACTAGGATTTGGGCAAAATGCTGCAAATCCTTGCTATATGTTTTTACCATTTCTTCACCACATTTTAATAAATATTGAATTGCAGTATCTGAATAATTATCTAGTGCAGGTGTTTTTTCTGATGTAGTTAGTTGCATTCTAATATAT
>CALFNR010000027.1:0-10581 GCA_937903005.1 uncultured Lachnoclostridium sp.
CGCTAAGAAATTTGAAATAGATCAGATTTTATTGGTAATACCAACTGCTTCAGCAGAAGAGAAGCGAGATATCCTTAATATATGCCGAGAAACAGATTGTGAATTAAAAAGTCTGCCTGGTATCTATCAGCTTGTAAATGGAGACGTAGCCTTAACAAAAATGAAAGAAGTTGCAGTTGAGGATTTACTTGGAAGAGATCCAATCAAAGTGAATATGGAAGAAATATTCGATTCATTACGGGGAAAAACGATTTTGGTTACAGGTGGAGGCGGTTCTATCGGTAGTGAACTTTGCAGGCAAATTGCAGCTCAGTCACCAAGACATTTGATTATTTTCGATATTTATGAAAATAATGCGTATGAAATTGAACAGGAACTTAAGAGAGAAAATCCAGAATTAAAACTTTCTGTCTTAATTGGTTCTGTACGTGACAGCAGGAGGATAAATAGTGTATTCGAACAGTACAGGCCAGATATCGTATATCATGCTGCTGCTCACAAGCATGTTCCATTGATGGAAACAAGTCCATGTGAGGCAATCAAAAATAATGTTTTAGGTACATATAAAACAGCGTGTGCTGCATTAAAATATGGATGTAAACGTTTTGTACTAATTAGTACAGACAAGGCTGTGAATCCAACCAATATTATGGGAGCAAGTAAACGTCTGTGTGAAATGGTAATACAGGCTATGGACAGAATCAGTAAGGAAAATAGATTGGATTTACTTCCGATAATAAATGGACATTGGAACAAACAGAAAAACCGTTTATTAAATGAAGAAAGCAACCAAAGCCGTATAGGTGCTATAGGGAATAGAAAAAGCAGATCAAACAGTAAGGTAAGAAATGTTGCAAAAACAGAGTTTGTTGCAGTACGATTTGGTAATGTTTTAGGGAGTAATGGCTCAGTAGTTCCGCTATTTAAAAAACAAATTGAAGAAGGGGGACCTGTTACCGTTACACATCCAGATATTATCAGGTATTTTATGACAATTCCGGAGGCAGTAAGTCTGGTGTTACAGGCGGGAACTTATGCAAAAGGTGGAGAAATCTTTGTTCTAGATATGGGGGCGCCTGTCAAAATTGATACATTGGCACGTAATATGATTAAACTTTCAGGACATAAGCTGGACGAAATAGAAATTGTATACACAGGCTTGAGACCAGGAGAAAAGCTCTATGAAGAAAAATTAATGGATGAAGAGGGCATGAAAACAACTCCTAATCATTTAATTCATATTGGAAAACCAATTCCATTTAATACGGAAATGTTTTTTGATAAATTGAAGGTTCTAGCAGATGCTTGTTATGCCAATAGTTCCAATACGGTTAACCTTGTGGCAGCAATGGTTCCGACTTTCCACACTGCTGAATCTGACTTGGAAAGTTATGGTGATACATTTAAGGAACTCTATCAAGAAGCAGAAAGAATGGACGAGGAACATAGTAATATAGTAGTATAGAAAGACATGTAACATCATATAAATTTGATAATTCTTTGAGAAAAGTGAGGATATCTGAAATGGATTTAAATGTTAACATGGAACAAGTATCAAACAAAAACAACAGAGCACAAAAAAAACATACGAAGAGGTTAATAAGAAAGCGTGCGCTGCTAAAAAGACAGATGAATGACGAAAATATACGAGCATCCGACATTGATGCAAGGGTAGTAACGGGATATAAAAGTTTTTATAACAGAAAAGTGAAAAGAGTAATCGATACAATACTTGCTAGCTTTATTCTAATTATGATGTCGCCGGTTTTTCTTGTTGTTTCCCTTGGAATTCTAATTGAAGATGGATTCCCTATTCTATACAGAGCAGAACGTGGAGGATATCAGAATAAACCATTTAAAATCTGTAAGTTCCGTTCTATGATTAAGAACGCAGATAAGGTTGGTGGGGATACTACTGCATTAAATGATAATAGAATTACAAAGGTGGGAAGCATTATACGTAAAATGAAGATCGATGAGACGCCGAACCTCTTAAATGTAATTCGTGGTGATATGAGCTTCATTGGGCCAAGACCAGAATTACTCCGTTATACGGAGCAATATACAGGAACTGAAAGAACAATTTTTGAAGTACGTCCTGGAATGACAGATTACAGTTCCTTGGAATTTATTAATCTTGATGAAATTGTTGGAAATCAAGACGCAGATGAGATGTATGAACGTCATGTACTTCCAAGGAAGAATAAATTACGTGTGAAATATGCGGCCACAGTATCTTTTGCAACAGATGCGAAATTGTTTTTTCTAACGATATGGAAGGTTATTGAAAAGTGTTATGGATTTGTGGTGAAAAAAAAGCATAGATAGAGCACAGAAAAGCGTTTGGCATAAGGGAGGAGTTTAATGGAATACACAAAGATTAAGAATTCAGATTTAGAAGTGTCCCGTTTATGTATGGGTGGCTGTCCCATGGGAGGTTATGGATGGGGAGCTGTGAGTGAACAGGACTTAGTTGATGCAGTACATGCGGCACTAGATGCTGGAATTACAATGTTTGATACGGCGGATACATATGGTTTAGGTAAATCAGAGGAGACATTAGGAAAAGCACTTGGCTTCGAACGAAAGAATGTGGTGATTGCCACAAAGTTCGGTGTACGAGTTGAGAATGGAAAGACATTCTATGATAATACTCCACAATACATTCAAAAGGCAGTTGATGCTAGTCTTAAGAGACTTGGCACAGATTATATTGATTTGTATCAAGTACATTATAGAGATGAACAGACACCAATTTCAGATGTAATTGAGTCATTGGATAAGTTAAAAGAGACGGGAAAAATTCGAGAGTATGGGTTAAGCAACATTCATTCAAAGGATTTAGTGGAACTTCAAGAACATACAGGAAAATTTGTAAGCTTTCAGGATGAATATAGTCTGGCTTGTAGAAAAAATGAAGAGGATTTGTTTGAACTAGCAGATAAACTTGAATTAACTCCGCTTACTTGGGGAAGTCTGGGACAGGGAATTCTAACAGGAAAATATGACAAAAATTGTTCTTTCGGTTCAGACGATAGAAGAAGCAGAGATATCTATGTAAACTTCCACGGAGATAAACTGCTAAAGAATCTGCAAATTGTTGAGGTCCTTAAAGAAATTGCTGCAGAAGTAGAAAAGCCAGTTTCTGCAGTGGCGATTCGTTTTATTTTAGATTATATGAAGGAATCCATTGTATTAGCTGGTATCAAAAATCCTGCTCAGCTAAAAGGAAATTGTGAGGCATTTGGATGGAAACTCAATCAGGAACAGATACAGAGGCTAGACAAGATATCAAGATAATAAGATAATAAGATATCTAGATATCTTATTATCAGGAGGATTGTAGACGAGAAGCAAAGTAGAAAGTAAGTGTAAAAGAGGAAATGAAAATGAAAAGTGAGCAGTTAGCATGGAAAATAAGACGTCATGGAATAGAAATGACACATTTATCAGGAGGAAGCCATATTGGAGCAATTATGTCGGTCGCAGATATCATTGCAGTTTTATATACAGATGTGATGAAGTACGATACAAAGAACCCAAAATGGGACGGCAGGGATAGAATAATTTTGAGTAAAGGTCATGCGGGAGCATCTATTTATGCAGCATTAGCAGAAGTTGGTTTTTTCCCTGTAGAAGAATTGAAAACACATTATGCCAATGGAAGCAGGCTTTCTGGACATGTATCACATCATGTACCAGGAGTTGATTTTTCAACAGGATCGCTGGGACATGGATTATCTGCAGGTGCTGGTATGGCGTATGCTGCCAAAAAGGATAAGAAAGAGAATCATGTCTTTGTTGTAATGGGCGATGGTGAGTGTGATGAAGGTTCTGTATGGGAAGCCGCTCTTTTTGCCAATCACTATCGACTAGATAACCTTGTTGCTATCGTAGATCATAATCATATGCAATCCCTTGATTTTTGTGAAAACACATTAGAAATTGAGGACTTTGGAAGTAAGTGGAAGGCATTTGGCTGGAATGTGATTGAGATCAATGGAAACAATCATGAAGAATTGAAACAAGCATTTTCTACTGCCACCAATAAGTCAGATGGCAAAACAGGAAAACCTACTGTTATTATAGCCAATACAACAAAGGGCTATGGAGTTAGTTTTATGGAAAATGATATTCTTTGGCATTACAGATTCCCTCATGATGGTTGGGAATATGATGGAGCAGTAAATGAATTACATGCAGTCAAGCCAGAAGGTGTGGAAGATGTATATACACCGAATGGAATAGAAAATCCTGTAAAACCTGAAAAGGGTGCAGATATTTTTAATGATCATACAACATCTTATACATGGAAGCCAAGCTATCCTGTAAGGGAAAGAGTTTCCGTAGAGCTTGGAGGTAAGAAGTCATGAGAGACACATTTGTAAAAACACTGATTGAAGAAGCCAAGAAAAATAAAAGCATTGAGCTTGTTACAGGCGATTTGGGATTCGGGGTGCTAAAACCATATTGGGAGGCACTTCCAGACCAGTTTACCAATGCTGGAATTGCAGAGCAGAATATGACTACAGTTGCAGCAGGTATGGCATTGGAAGGAAAAACAGTATTTACATATTCTATTGGAAATTTTCCAACACTTAGATGTTTAGAGCAGATTCGTAATGATTGTGCGTACCACAATGCATCTGTAAAAATCGTTTGCGTTGGCGGAGGATTTGTATATGGTTCCTTGGGAATGAGTCATCAGGCAACAGAGGATATTGCCATTCTTAGAGCACTGCCAGATGTAACAGTAATCTGTCCAGGGGATTTGATAGAAGCAAGAGAAGCAACCAAAGCCATTGCCAATATGCCTGGTACTTGTTATTTACGTCTTGGACGTGGAGGAGAAAAGCAAGTTCATAAAAGTATTGAGAACTTTGTAGTTGGTAAGGCAATTGAGATTAGAAATGTTGAAGGGAAACATAGAGTAGCTGTATTCTCAACAGGTGCCATATTAGATGATGTTACGGATGCTTGTGATGTACTGGAAAAGGATGGTTTTGGCATTGAGCAGTATAGCTTCCATACAGTAAAACCCATAGACAGAGAAGTCATCGAAGCGTGTAAAAAGAATTGTGATATCATTGTGACAGTGGAAGAGCATAATATTGCAGGTGGTTTTGGTGGAGCTGTTGCTGAAGTAATGGCGGAATGTGAAGGAAAGGCAAAACTTAAGAGAATCGGTCTCAATGACACTTACTGTACAAGAGTTGGAAATCAGCGTTATCTGCGAGAACAGTATGGAATGAATGCGGATGCAATTGTGAAAAAAGTAAGAGAACTGTTTTAGAAAGGGTAATCATGCGAGGAGAAAGATTATATCATACATTACGATTAATGCTGTGTAAAAACGATACCAAGAGAAGTGCGTATCTGAAGAAAAAAAACGTATTCTATGAAATGGGTGAAAACGTATCAATGAATATGAAGATTTTGCCATTATATCCAAAACTGATTTCGTTTGGAAATAACATTAAGGTTGCAACAGGTGTTACATTTGTAACCCATGATGTAATTGATATGGTACTTAACCGTTGCCAGGATGAACGAAAATTTTTGGAAAACCTAGGGTGTATTCAGATTATGGATAACTGCTTCATTGGAGCTAAATCAGTTATTATGCCAAATGTAAAAATTGGTCCAAACGCCATTGTTGGAGCAGGAGCCGTGGTAACGAAAGATGTTCCAGAAGGAGAAATCTGGGGTGGAGTACCGGCTCGTCGCATAGGCAGCTTTAATGACTATATGGATCGGTATTTTACCGTTTGTGAAGAAAAACGAGCATTAAAAGCTTCAGGGGTGGAATCCTTGAGCGAAGATAGAGTCGAAGCTGAATGGAATTATTTTAGACGTCAAAGATAGAAATACGTGAAAGAAAAGAGGTTGTTATGGAAGAAGATTATGGATTGCAGGAAATACATAAAAAGCTTTTAGAGGCATTAAGTGAATTAGACCGTATTTGTCAGGAAAACGGAATCTGTTATTCGTTGCACGGTGGAACCTTGCTTGGAGCCGTTCGAAATCAAAAATTAATTCCATGGGATGATGACTTGGATATTTCCATGACCAGAAAAAATTATGAAAAATTCAAGAGAGCCTGTCGTGGATTAAAGGGAAAATATTACTTAAATGAAATTGATACGTGGGTTCCAAGATTTGCTACAAGAGATAAAAAGGAAGTTGTGTTCATTGATATTTTCATCTGGGATGCTATCTCTCAGAATAAACTATTGCAGGCAATTAAGATAAATCTTCTGAGAGCTTTGCAGGGAACACTAAAACGTAATATTGTATACAAGGACTACAGTAGGAAAAATCGAATTTTGTTAAAAGCCAGTAATCTTGTTGGTCGTCCTTTTAGTAGAAAGTCAAAGCTGAAACTTTTTAATACAGTACAGAAGAAATGGTTTGTAGGAAATCGTCATTATATTCATAAATCAAATGATTCTTTTAAAGGAGTAGGAGAAATATATAAAAAGTCATTTATGGATTCGTACTCAAGACTGACTTTGGAAAACAAAAGTTTCATGGTAATGAAAAATTATGAAAAGCTGTTAATTACTAGTTTCGGTAAGAATTATATGACACCTCCACCAAAACAGGAACGAGTAGCAAAACATGAAATACAAAGAAAAAATTTCTTAACGGAAGACAGGAGTTGATAAATCGTGAATGTTGGATTAATATTTGCAGGTGGTGTTGGCTCTAGGATGAACAGTAAGAGTAAACCAAAACAGTTTCTTGAGTTAAATGGGAAACCAATTATTATACATACCTTAGAGCATTTTGAACATCATTCTGAAATTGATGCAATTGCAGTAGTCTGTGTATCAGAATGGATTGATTATTTAAAAGCACAGCTAGAAAGATTTTATATTAAAAAAGTAAAGTGGATTGTTCCAGGCGGGGCTACAGCACAAGAATCAACGAGAAATGGTTTGTATGCCATTAGAGATGGCTGTGGATGCGATCCTGGTAATGTAGTTGTTTTGATTCATGATGGAGTAAGACCACTCATAAATGAGCAAGTCATTACTGAAAATATCAAGACAGTTAAAACCTGCGGCAATGCGATTACTGTTGTTCCTGCAATTGAAACCATTATAGAAGTAAATTCAAACGAGGAAATACAAGACGTATTGGATCGTAGTGTATGTCGATTGGCAAGGGCACCACAGAGTTTTGTATTAAGTGATATTCTAGAAGCACATAAGAAATCAATCAAGGATGGACTTACCGAAGTAATTGATTCCGCAACGTTGATGAGACATTATGGAACGGTTTTGCATACAGTAGATGGACCTGTCGAAAATATAAAAATCACAAATCCATCTGATTTTTACATTTTTAGAGCGATTGTTGAGGCAAAAGAAAATTCGCAGATTTGGGGGTTATGATGAACACAGTAATCAAGGAAGACTTAGATGCAATTGTCAATGAGCAGAGCATTGACTGGGAACAGCTAAAAGATAGCAGCGTATTAGTGACTGGTGCAACTGGACTGGTAGGATCTTTAGTAGTGAAAGCACTAGCATATTACAATAAAGAAAAGTGTGGAAATATTAAGATATTAGCAATGGTTCGTGACATGGAAAAAGCAAATCGTGTATTGGGACATGAGGTCGTGAATGAGGGAGTTCAGTTTGTTACTGGTGATATAAGAAATAAAACAGAAGTATCCCATGAAGTAGATTATATCATTCACGGTGCAAGTATTACACAATCAAAGACTATGGTACAATATCCAGTGGAAACTCTTTTTACTTCTGTGGATGGAACACGCAACATGCTAGAGCTTGCAAGGAAAAAGGAAATTAAAAGCATGGTGTACATTTCTTCTATGGAGGCGTATGGAATCACAGACCCATCTAAGAAAAAGATTACGGAAAAGGATTTGGGATATATTGATAATTTATCTGTCAGAAGTTCTTATCCAGAAGGAAAACGTGTATGTGAACTTACTTGTGCCGCTTATGCAAGTGAGTATGGAGTTCCAGTGAAGATAGCCAGATTAGCACAGACATTTGGTGCAGGGGTTCCTAGAACAGAGAACCGCGTATTTGCTCAGTTTGCTAAGAGTGCAATGGATGGAACAGATATTATCCTTCACACAAAAGGAGAATCCTTTGGAAATTACTGCTATACAGCAGATGTTGTGAGAGGTTTGCTATGTATTCTGACCAAAGGAGAAAATAGTGAAGCTTATACTTTGGTAAATGAAGAAACAACAATGCAGATTAAGGATATGGCGAAACTGGTAGCGGATACGTTATCAAAAGGAGAAACGAAGGTTGTTTTTGATATTCCAGAAGATGCGCTTAAATTTGGATATGCGCCAGATGTGACCATGCATTTATCCGGAGAAAAGGCTAGAACACTTGGATGGGAACCACAGTATAACTTAGATAAGATGTATGAGAGAATGACAAAAAGCTGGTTAGAAGAGGAAGAATAATATGAGAATATTAATTGTACATAATCCGCAGATTAAAGATTTTCCACCAGTTCGAAATCTATTAGAAAATTTATTAAAACATGGGCATCAGGTGACGATTATTACAAAAGATGATACCCATTCATTAAAAGAGGACATTCCGAACCTAAAGGTGATTCGGCTTGAGTCTTACAGTGCAAGTGGTGTGTCAAATATGTTACGATATTTTAAAAATCAAGAGTATCTTCAAAAGTTAGTTATAAAAGAGATGGAACATCATGATATTTTATGGACAACCACTGATACAACAGTACGTGCATTAAAAGATGTAGTATTAAACTATAAGCATGTCATGCAGCTTATGGAGCTGATTGAGGATATTCCGTTATTTCCAGGTCAGTCATTATTCAAATTAAATATTAAGAAGTATGCAAAAAAGGCATGGAAAGTGGTGGTTCCAGAGTATAATAGAGCACATATTCAAAAGACGTGGTGGGAGCTTAGGAATACTCCAATCATATTGCCAAATAAGCCATATTCTATACCAGAACCGGATACAGAACCTGCGGAGTTAGCCAGCATAATTCAAGAAATGAAACAGGAAAAACGAAAAATCGTATTATACCAAGGGGTATTTTATGGAGATAGAAATCTAGACGCCTTTGCAGAAGCTGTAGAAAGTTTAAAGGATGAGTACTGCTTATATATTATGGGAAAAGATAATGAACTAAGAAGAAAATTATGTGAAACATATTCTAATATAAAATATGTTCCTTTTGTACAAGCACCAAACCATTTGCTTATTACTAGGCAGGCAGATGTTGGATTACTCCCATATATTCCAACAAAGACATTTCACTATTCGGAGTTAAACGCATTGTACTGTGCACCAAACAAGATATATGAATATGCAGCGTTTGGACTACCTATGATAGGAAGCGATGTGCCTGGATTAGCAGAGCCATTTAACAAATATGGTATGGGAATCTGCTGTAAGAAACTAACCGCTTCAGAAGTGAGAAGTGCGTTATGTTATGTATCAGAGCATTTTGAGGAAATGAAGAAACATTCTATAGAGTTTTACGACGGAATTGATTTAAATAGGATAGTAAATGAAGAAATTTTGGAAGCGTAATAATAATGAAGACATAATGAGAATGACAGGAGAGAAGGTATTTTGATAAAGATTAAAAGAGAAAGTATATTGGCATTTGCTATTTTTCTTCCTTATATTGAACGTGGATTTATTGATAATATTCTATCTTATAAGACGGATGATGCATATTTTCGATCAATGCTCCTTTTTTTAATATGTGGTATATTTACGCTGCTTTTTTATACAAATGTACGAAAGAAAAAGGGAGTAAAGAAGCTTAGGGTGCTAATATGGCATAATGGGGTATTCTGGTATTTGCTGTTAGTTGCACTTTTACACTTTCATTTTGGAACAAAGAATATTTCAGTTATGTTATGGTTTTTTCTGCCTATGATTTTTGCATATAGCTTTGCATATATGTGTAGGAAAGTGAAAGTGGACATTCCACTTCTAATAACTACTATGATAAAGTATTTTGCTATCTATGTTGTTATTTCGTTAGTTTATAATGTCCTTTTCTACGGCTTATTTAGAAGAGCAAATGTTCGAATGACAACTCCAGGTGGCGGAGCTGTTATTTTTGCCTATACAACAGCATTTGTTTTTGCATTGACATTAGCGTATAAAGACTACTTTAAAAATAGAGACTGTTTCATTATTATGGCACTTTTCTCCATTGGAGCCATTGCTTGTGGTTCAAGAGGAGGAATGTGGCCGATACTTGGAATGTGGTTTTATTATTATGTATTTTCTAATATTACATTGAAGCGTATTGTTATTACGTTTGCTGGCATTCTGGGAGTTATTATCATAAATCCAATTAAAATGATGCAAGTGTATTTTCCTCATTTATTCTTAAAAACAAATCATGCGAGAGGAATGTCTAGTTCCAATCTGCTTACGTTGTTTTGGAGCAGTCCAATATTAGAAAAGCTGTTTGGTCATGGCCCAGGCGAGTTCTTTCCTTATCAGGAATGGATTATGGATGTATCCTACGGTAGAAGATATTCCTGGGACAAAATGTTCTTGAAGATGGTCTTCAGGTTTT
>CALFNR010000028.1:0-17996 GCA_937903005.1 uncultured Lachnoclostridium sp.
TTTTTATTAACTAGGAAAGTTTTCTGCGAGTCCTTCCCGGGTTGATAAAAAAGTGCCCTAAAAAACACTTTGTTCGTTATAGAAAATAACCGTATTCACATACGGATTACATAGATACTATTTTTTAGGGAAGAGGAAAAGAGATGGGAAAAACAGCATACGGTAAAAAACGTGTATTGGCTATCGTATTAGCATTGGCATTAGTGCTAACGGGTATTACACCAGTGCCAGTTATTCATGCTTCTGAGGGTGAGACAAAAGGTTACAAACTTGTCGACATGTCATTTACAGAAGCAAAAACATTACCTTATACAGATAACTCCACGGGGGTAGCAGCAGTTTTACAAAGGGATTGTCCAGTTACAACAGGATATGCAACAAAGTCTTTGAATTCGAATCAATGGGATGGCGAAGAAGCAGACAGATACTGGATGATTTCATTTTCAACCAAGAATTTTGAAAATCTGTCATTTAACGTTTCACTTCGCTCATCTGGTACTGGACCTAGAGATTTTAAGATTCAGTATAGTACAGACGGAGAAAACTTTATTGATTTATCCGAAATCATTACGTTAACAGATACAAAGAGCTTAAAACCAATTGATACCATTGCACTTCCAGCAGCTGCAGCGGATCAAGAGCAAGTCTACATTCGTGTGTTACGTGCCAGTACAAAAGCGATAAACAAAAAAGACGATGTAGAACAAGAAGTTGTAAGTGCTGGTGTTTCCAATATCAACAACATTGTAGTTTCAGGAGATTCCATTGATGGAACACTTCCAGAAGTGCCAGAAATACCAGTAACTAGTACACCTGTGACATCACAGCCAGCTGTAGAACCTCCAGTTTCAAGTGAACCAGCAGCATCACAGCCAGTAGTATCTGAAACACCATCCACACCGCAGCCAGAAGTTTATACAGATCCAATTGAATCCAATGAGATCCCAGAAGGTGACATTACCATCGACCAGGCTTATCAAGCGGCAGATGGAACAGAGATTACAGTTGTTGGACAGATTCAGTACAGATACGGCAAAAATGGTTCTGTCAATACTACAATAATTGAGGATATCATTGACGGAGAAATCTATGGTTTCCAAGTATACGATTCATTAAAAGACTATAACACAGGTGATGTAATTGCCATTACAGGTAAGGTTTCCAGTTACGGCAATGTAAAGCAGTTACAGAAACCAGACAGTGGAAACTATACCATTACGAAATTAAAAGAAGCAGATCCAATTGGCGCTCAAAAGGTTACTATTGCACAGCTTTTAGAAGGAAAAGATGCATATTTATCTGAATATGTAGTAATTAAAGAAGCAACATTAGGAACTTATGACAGCAAAAACACATCCATAACAGATAAATCAGGCAGCAGTCTTAATATTTACCAGAGTGCAGCATATCCAGAAGGAATAGTTGCAGGGGACCAGGCTCATGTGTATGGCGTATTCTCAAAATATAATACAACCTATCAGTTACGTAACGGCAATTCTGCAGAAAGTTTTAAAGGAACAGGTTATGAAGTAGAATCTTCTGTGACAACAGAACTTGCAAAATGGGCTGGAACAGCTAAATTTGAAGGCAATACTGTCTATGGAGATTTGTATGCAGATAATGATTTCTTAGATAAAGATGCAAGTATTACATTAAGTTCTGGTGCACAGCCACAGTACTCCAACACAGCTAATGGTGTTACAGAATATTGCATTGGTAATAATAAATTAGCATTGGGACAGTATTTTCAGATGAATTTATCCAGTGACAAATATGCGTCAATGGAACTTACATTTAAATTACGTTCCTCTAATTCCGCCGCAAAGTATTATCATGTGCTTTATAGTACAGATGGTGTGAACTACGAAAGAGCTACTAATATTTCATATGTATTAAATACTACAGATTACAGTGGTGGTACACCTGTAAGCACAGCAAAAACATATGAAAATATGAATTACTTAGAGGCAACGGCACAATGGCAGTCTTATACTGTGAAGTTACCTGATGCAGCGGCAAATGCCAAGGACTTATCCATCCGTTTACAAATTCCAGAAGAGAACAGTCGAATTGATGGTAAGGATTCTACAGTTGGAGCAACCTTCCCTTGCAGAATGACAAGTGTATCAGTAAAAGGTTCTCCAATTGTAACAAGTACGATTACTCGTCTTGTAGAGGCCACACCAGAAGCAGGTGCAGTTGCACTTGGAAGTGAAGTAACATTAAGTTCTTTAACAAAAGATGCAACAATTTATTATAGCTTCGATGGTGAACAGTTCAGGGTATACGATGAAGCAAACAAACCAGTATTAACAACACTTCCAACGGTCCTTACAACATATGCAAAAGCAGAAGGCAAAGAAGAAAGTGTTAAAATTACGTATGCATTTACACAGGCACAGGTAGCGACTGTAAAAGCTTCACCAAATGGTGGTTCTGTGAGATTAGGCGCAGAAGTGAAACTTAGTTGTGAAACAGAAGGCGCAAAAATCATGTATTCTATGGATGATGGGAAAACATACGAAGAATACATAGCAAAGATTAAATTAACATCCTTGCCACAGACAGTCAAAGTCTATGCAACGAAAGATGGCTATATCAATAGTGAAGAAAGAGTATTAAACTTCGCAGAACGTGCAAATGACAGCTACACACCTTATTTTGGACAAATCCACTCCCATACTAATTATTCCGATGGAGCAGGAACTCCAAAAGAAGCCTTTGAACATGCAAGTGAAAAAGTAGATAATTTAGATTTCTTAGCTATTACAGACCATTCCAACTACTTTGATAATGATACATCTTGTAATATTACAGATGGTTCTGCAAGTACAGAATGGCAGGAAGGTCATAAGCTGGCAGATGAATTTACAACGGATAAATTCGTAGGTCTTATGGGTTACGAAATGACATGGTCTGGTGGTGCCCCAGGACATATGAACACTTTTAATACTGCTGGTTTCCTAAGTAGAAATGACATTGGATATGGTAACGGAAGCAGTGCTTCTTTGGTGAATTATTATGCTGCACTTAAGACGGTACCAGATTCCATTAGCCAGTTTAACCATCCAGGTACTACATTTGGTGATTTCTATGACTTTGCTTACTATGATAGTGAGATTGACCAGTTAATCACAACAATAGAAGTTGGTAATGGTGAAGGAGCCATAAGAAGCGCAGGTTACTTCCCATCTTATGAATACTATACAAGAGCGCTAGATAAGGGATGGCACATTGCCCCTACCAACAATCAGGATAACCACAAAGGATTCTGGGGAGATGCTAACACAGCAAGAACTGTTATTTTAGCAGATTCCTTAACAAGAGATAACATTTACGATGCACTTCGTAATATGAGAGTGTACGCAACAGAAGATAGCAATTTATCCATTAACTATACATTAAATGATGAAGTAATGGGTACGATTCTTGACGAAACGCCAGATGAAGTAAATATCGAAGTATCCCTGAAAGATGCAGATAATGAAGCAATCGGTAAAGTAGAAGTAATTGTTAATGGTGGACTTTCCATCGCTTCTGAAAATATTACTTCCAATGAAGGTAAAGTAAACTTTAAGTTAAAACCAGATTACTCTTATTACTATATTCGAGTAACGCAGGCAGATAAAGATATCGCAGTAACAGCACCAGTTTGGATTGGTGAGGTAGATGCAGCAGGTGTTTCTTCTGTCACAACATCTACTTCTATGCAGATTCAAAATGAAGCAGCAGATGTCACAACAGAGATATTTAACAATAACGACAAAGACATGGAAATTAGCTCTATTGAATTCACAGTGGGAGACAAGACAGTGAAAACATTAGAGGGAGAAGCATTAAAAGAAGCAGGTCTAAACGTACTTCCATCTCAGACAACTAAGACATATACATTTGATTTGGTATACGACGGTTTAGGAAGTGCAATTGTCAATGTCAAAGTCAATGCAATCATGGATGGGGTTTCAAAGGTTTACTCAGGCAAATTAGAGTTAAATTATGTGCCTCGTTCTATGGTAAGTAAAGTAATCGTGGATGGTTCTCATTTTAATGATTACGTAAATGGATACTATGAAGGAAGTATCACTGAGTTAGGAGCCTTTGCTTCTAAATATTATGAAGAAGTAATTGTAAAGAAAGATAAGATTACAGCAGAAGATTTAAAAGACTGTTCTGTATTAATCGTGACTTCCCCTGCAAAACAGAGTGGAACAACGAAAGATGGTACTGCTTACAAACCAACATCTTTTGATGATGATTTTATTAATTTAGTAGCAGAATACGTGAAAAATGGTGGTAAAGTAGTACTTTGTGGTATCGCAGATTACAAAGACAGTCAAGCAGTTCAGACTTCAACTGAGATGAACAAACTGCTTACAGCAATAGGAGCTACAACTCGTTTCAACAGCGACGAGCTTGTGGATGATACGAACTTTAGCAATCAGAATTACCGTTTATACTTTGATGATTACAACAAATCTTCTAAGTATCTAGATGGATTAGTAGAGGGTATGACGTATAGCTGCTACAGTGGCTGTGGCATTCTGGTTGATAAAGATGCGGTTGCGAATGGAACAGTAGAACCAATCGTATACGGTCATGACACCACATATTCCATTGATTCTAAGAAAATGGATAACAACTATGTTGAAGTGGAAAAAGGTGATGTGGTAGCATGTGCATATGAAAAAGTTGGAGATAAGGGCGGAGCCATCTGGTTAGGTGGAACAGTATTCTTATCCAACTACGAAATTGATACAGAGATTAAGAATAATTCAGATGAACTATCCTATGCAAACACAGTCATTACAGCAAACATTTTAAAAGAGAGCCAGAAAGAACTTAATGTAACAGATATTGCAACTGTTAGAAAAGCAGCAGAAGGTGAAATCTTTACAGTAGAAGGTTATGTAACAGCAGGTACAACCAATGTTGCAACAACATTCTTCGATACCATTTATATTCAAGATGACACAGCAGGAATTGATATTTTCCCAATGGCACAGCAAGGTATCGAAATCGGTCAGAAGATTCGTATTACAGGTTATGTGGCAAGTTACCAAGGTGATAAAGAACTTATGGTAATGTCTTACGAACTGTTAGATGGCAAAAAGGTTTATGAACCTAAGAAACTTACAACAAAGGAAGCAACGGACTACGAAGCATTTGGCGGAAGTTTAGTTAAAGTAACTGGTAAGATTGTAAAAGTAGATTATGCGGAAAATGTATTAAACTACATTTATGTACAAGATGAAAGCGGCGTAACATGTAAAGCGTTAACAGACGGATACATTGGATCAACTTCTGGTAACGATAAAACAAATGACATTGTAAAAGTTGGGAATACCATCTCAGTAGCAGGTATTTTATACATGAATCCAGATGGAACCTGTATCCGTGTCCGTGACAGAGATGAAATTGTGTTGGTGAAGGAAGCAGAGGAAACACCAACTCCAGTAGAATCTGATATTAAATACGTATTAAATGGTGGTAAGAATGCAAAAACCAATCCTTCTAAGTATGTGGAGGGTGAAGGTGTGAGACTAGCTAATCCTACAAGAACAGGTTACACATTTGCTGGCTGGTACACAGATTCTAAGTTCACCAATAAGATTACAAGAATCTCTACGACACAAGAAGGTACAGTAACCCTTTATGCAAAATGGACAGCGAATGCTTACAAGATTGCGTTTAGTAGAAGTACGTACAGTGCATATGGTTCTATGAAGACAATCAGTACTTCGTATGACAAGACAGTAAAACTGCCTAAGAATACATTTAAAAGAAAAGGATATGTATTTGCAGGATGGTCTACCAATCGTCTTGGCAAGGTAATGTATCGTGATGGCGCATCCGTTAAGAAATTGACTGCGACGAAAGGTAAGACAGTTACCTTATATGCGATTTGGAATCAGGTTTCTGTTGGAGCAGTTAAGAATGTAAAAGTAACTTCTACAACAAGCAAAACAGCTAAGGTATCATGGAACGCAGTTAATAGTGCAACAGGTTACAGAATCACTTATGCAAGTAATAGATTATTCTTAGGAGCTAAGACTGTAATCGTAAGTGGTGACTCAAGTTCTAAGATTTTGACAGACTTAAAAGCTGGTAGGACTTACTATGTGAAAGTGACTGCTTTCAAGAAAGATTCTACTAATGGAAGAGTGTATGGACGTAGTTCATCAGTTCAAAAAGTTAAGGTAATGAAAAAGAAATAAGCGAATAAATCATAGTTGCCGGGCTTAGTCCCGGCATCTTTTTAAGGAGAAAGAAAATGCGAAAGTTACAAAGAAGAAATGTTGGGTGCAGACAATGGGATGGTAAGGCGGTAGGCATTCGCACGCTTGTTATTGTGGTGGCAGCACTGATCTTTGGTCTTACATACTGGTATGTACATGTACATTTGCAAGGAGAAAAAAGCAAAGCCGTTCAGCCTTCTAGCTATGCCAAAGCGGTTGTATTAGAGCTAATGAAAGATGATACCACAAAAGATAGCCAGTATGAAGGTGTACGAAAAGGCTCTCAAGAGATTTCCATAAAGATTACTTCTGGGGAACATAAAGGTGAGATACACCAGATTACCAATTATTTAAGTGCCTTATATAATATCGACTGCCAGAAGGATACTAAAATAGTAGTTCGAATGGATGAAAGAGCAGACGGTTCCCTAAATGTGGCAGTTTATAATTATGACAGAGAAGCTGTTTTGCTTGGTGCAATTGTAATTTTCGTGTTGCTTTTATGTATCATTGGCGGAAAAAAGGGCGTTATGTCTTTGTTAAGCCTTGGTTACACGCTCCTTATGTTATTCTTTGTATTAATTCCAGCCTTATATTATGGCGCACCGATGCTTCCAACTACCATTGGAGTGATTATTTTAACCAATGTTATAAGCTTTGCGCTGATTGATGGAATTAACAAAAAGACAGTCAGTGGATTCTTGGGAACAAGTGCAGGGGTATTATTTGCAGGATTATTTGCTTATGTAATGGGGAAAATGACGCATATTACTGGTTTTCAGACAACAGAAGCAGAGTCCTTATTAATTGAATGTTACGATTACGGTTTGCAAATCAGTAACATTTTTACAGCGGGAATTTTAGTGTCAGCTTTAGGAGCGGTAATGGATGTAGCGATGAGTATTGCTTCTTCTATCCATGAGTTATCTACATTGAATCCTGAACTGAAGGCAAGAGATTTATTCCGTTCTGGTATGAACATTGGACGTGATGCTATGGGAACCATGTCAAATACCTTAATATTGGCATTTGTAGGCTCTTCCTTGAGCTTAATTATTATGATATACTCATACCAGATTCCACTTACGCAGCTTTGGTCCACAGACCTTGTGGCAAGAGAAGTGATTCAAGGAATCTCAGGAAGCGTTGGTATTATTATGACAGTGCCACTAGTGACATTGTTTGCTTCCGTAATTATGAGAAAGAAAACAGTTTAAGAAGTTGAATTGGAGTTAAATATGAAGTTACATGGTGTGGAATCCATACCATCTAGTCTGGTAACTTGTTTTGTTCAGGACGTAGAAGTCTGTATTGTAGAACTGGCTTACGAAGGCTTTTCCTTTCGAGTGGCAGAAAAGCTAGGTGAAGTAAAAGACATTTCGTTACATTTTCTGCAGTTTGAACAAAGCAGTTACCACTCTTTGGTTTTGGAGAATTTTCATATAGAATGTGAAGAGCATCCCTTTTATATTTTATATACAGTGATGACCAATCAATTAGAGTATGTAACATACGCAAAAGAAAGCATTCAGCAATATGGGCAGTACATTTCTTTGAAATTATCTGGAGATGATGGATATCTGTCAGAAGTTATGGTGGGATATCCAGCCGAGGAAGATGAGAAGTATTACAAGACATGGGAAGAGCAGAAAAAGGACTGGTTTGGGAATTTGAATGCTACGGACATGTCTGCTAATGTGAAGAACCAGTGTGAACTGGCACTGAGTATAGACAATCCAAGACGATACAAAGAGTATCTGTCTATGGAGTTTTACAAGTTTCAGCAGAAATATCTAAAAGAAAATCATTTAGCAGACCATCCATTATTTTATAAGCCAGCAAATCGCCTGTATATTGGCAATCAGTTTTGTCACAATCTCTTGCCAGAAGAGGAGCAGTGTATCGCATTAATGAATAAGGCAAGAGAGGAAGGGGTAGAGATTACTCTTGTATTTACGTATCTTCGTGATGAGTTGGCAGAGCAGACAACGGACCTGTTAAAGTGCATTCTTAGATGGTGCCAGTTAAAGCAGCAGGCTATCGAAATTGTGGTAAATGACTGGGGCATGATACAGATTCTATGGGAAATAGGTGAACAGAAGCTGTGGAAGTATGTTCAACTAAATCTTGGAGTGCTATTAAATAAAAGAAGAAAAGATCCTCGTTATACTTATAAACGTGGCTTAAGGGAAAATGTGGATAAATTATCTAAAAATAATCTAGACGGTGCAATTTATCAAAATTATCTTCGTGAAAAATGGCATATTACAAGATTTGAGTACGAAGTGTGTCCGTTAACCAAGGTCTATGAAAATACGGAAAATGAAGTGGCTTCGTTTCAAGTGGCTGGAAACCATAACAGTCTGCATTTTCCATTTTATCAAACGAATACATCTCAGTATTGTACCCTATATGCCAAATGTGCCACTGGGGATAGAGGAAACCAGAAGCTAGTTCGGAATTGTCCAAGGTATTGTGAAGAAGAGGTGTTTTTGTATCCAAAGCATCTTCATATGGTGGGACGATATAATTCATTATTTGGATATGATGAAACTTTGTTAAAAGAACCTGAAAAACTTAGTCAGTACTTAGAACAGAAAATTGACCGTATTGTCTTAACGTTGCTTTAGAAGGGAGGCTTATTATGAAGATTGTATCAGGATTAGGTTCCATTGACGATTACATTACCTTTGTAAATGCAGGGGCAGATGAATTTTTCTGTGGATATGTTCCATTTTCCTGGAATGAGAAGTACGGCATTATAGCTCCCTTAAATCGGCGTGAAGTTCTATTTTATAATGTGCAGATTGGAACGAAAGGGGATCTGGAGATTCTAAAGCAAATGGTAGACTATTATGGTGTGCCGGTTAAGATTACCTTTAACTCTTTGTGTTATATGCCCGAACAGTATCCACTAATAGAAGAGATTATGAATGAGTGTATCTCAGCAGGATTTGATGTGTTTATTGTATCCGATCCAGGGCTTCTTCTGTATATAAGACAAAATCAGATTCCTTGTAAGATTCATCTTAGTGGAGAAACGGCAGAGGTAAACCGCCCTATGATGAAATTGTTTCAGGAGTTTGACATAAAAAGATTTATCTTTCATCGCAAAAATTCCATAGAAGATATGAAACGTTGTATTCAGGAGAATCAAGGAAAAGGGTTGGAGTTTGAGGCATTTGCTTTAAATGAATATTGTCACTTTACGGGAGCGTTTTGCAATTCTCTTCATTGTGATGAGTTGACACATCTGTGTAAAGTCCCTTATGAGTTAGGAAAAGTGAGTGAGGGAATGATTCGATGCGGGGAGACGATCCATGAGGAAGTGATTGAGAACGAATCGGAGGAATATGTAACTGGGAGTACTGGTTGCGGTTTATGTGCGCTGAAGGAGTTAAAGGATGCAGGGGTAACCCATTTAAAGCTGGTAGGCAGAGGAAACCATACGGAGTATATGGAAGCAGATATTCGGATGATGCAAAGAGCGTTAGCGCTGGCGGACGAAACGGAAGATAGGGGGGAATATAGGCGTAGGGTTAGAGAAGAACTGTTTTTTGGAAAATGTAGTAATAGGTGTTATTATCGTTAGAAGGTGCCTGTCTGGTTGTGGGATGGGCACTAGTTAATTGCTTTCCTTGTATTCTTCAAAGAGGATACTGGTACCGACACCAAGATTCATCGTATTCTATAATGGTCAGGACACATTTTGGGATACAAAAGAAATGAAGCTTTCAGATGCTTTCGAGCAGAAAACAGATTGTCCAGATTTGGAACTTAAGTTAATCCGACGTGACGAACGAGAAATTGGAAGAGAAGAAGGACTGCAAAAAGGTATAAAGTGTTACATCCTTGACAATCTAGAAGACCATGTGCCAGACGAAAGAATTATTATCAAATTACAAAAAATTTTCGGCATCCTACCAGAGGAAGGAAGACAGTTAGTTTCTTCCTATCGGCAAGCAAAATAATTCTAGCTTGGAAAAACCTGATTGACACGTTATAATGGTACAAAAACAAAATTATTTAGGGGAACAAAATGAAAAGAATAGGATATATCCAAACGGACTTTCCAGCTAAATTTGGAATTCCGAGACAAAGTGGACTAGTAGAAGCGCTAACAGGAAAAATTTATTTTGAACCACAATATCATAACATGGATGCCTTTCGTGGACTGGATGGCTATTCTCATATATGGCTGCTTTGGCAGTTTTCTGAAAATATGCAGAAAGAGGCACCTATTTCTGTAAAGCCACCTAGACTAGGTGGAAATACAAGAATGGGAGTATTTGCAACCAGGTCACCATTTAGACCAAACCATATAGGCCTGTCTTGTGTAAAACTTGAGTCAGTGGAATGGGATGAAAAAATGGGACCAGTCATAACGGTATCTGGAATTGATCTTATGGATCAGACTCCAATACTGGATATTAAGCCCTATCTTCCTTATGCGGATTGTCACCCAGAAGCAACAGGTGGATTCGGTTCACAAGTAAAGGATTATGCCTTAAAAGTGGAGTTCCCAGAAGAACTTTTATCGCAAATTCCAAAAGAAAAGCAGCAGGCGATTCTTGGCGTGCTAGAACAAGATCCCCGCCCAGCATATCACGACGACCCGCAACGAAAATACGGTGTAGAATTTGCTGGTTTTGATGTTCGTTTTTATGTTAGGAATGATGTACTTTCTGTATGCGAGGTAGAACGGTTAAAAGAAGACTAATTGCGTATACTAATCTTACAGAATAAGCATTGACTGAGATTAGAGCAAAAGGTGGAATGACCGTGGAGATTTTACTAGGATACTGTTGTGTATCAACGTTATATCCAAAATTAAAATGTAGCAGGTCTTCAACAAAGACCTATTTAGATAGTCATGATGGCAAGGCATGTCATGACTATCTTTTAGATAAAGCGAGAAAAAACCTATACGATATGGCAGAACTTTTGAAGCATAATAAGGACAATGGTATATTGGCGTATCGTATGCCAGAACAGGTTTTGCCACAGCTGGATTTAGGATATTACAAAATTGAAGAGTTACAGACTGAACTTCGAATGGTTGGTAAAATTGCCAATCAGTTAGGATTACAGCTTTCCCAACATCCATCCCAGTATTATGTCCTCAATTCCCACAGGCAGGATGTTGTAGAAAAATCCATTCATACGTTAGACTTCTTTGCAGAGACAATGGAAGCCATGGAACTTGAAAAGATTCCTAATATGACACTGCATATTGGTGTAAAAAATGGGTACGAAGATTCTACGGAGGCAGTAAAAGTATTTGCAAAGAATTTTGGGCGGTTAGGTGAGGCAGCAAGAAAGTATCTTGTAGTGGAAAATGATCACATATCCTTTCGAGTGGAGGATTGTCTGAAAGTGCATGAGTTAACAGGTGTTCCAGTTGTCTTTGATAATAAGCATTACGAATGGAATCAAGGAGATATGACCTTTGAAGAAAGTTTGAATGCGGCAGTTCATACATGGGGAAGTCGTACTCCAAAACTGCATCTGTCTAGTGATAAGGAAGGCATAAAGAAACATGCTCATCATGAGATGGTATTTCTGGAAGATTATAAAAAGATGGAGCAAGCAGTGGAGAAGTCTGGGGTTGAACGATGCTATTTTATGCTCGAGTGTAAGCAGAAAGATATTGCAGTATTGGAATTGTATAAGCAAATAAAGAAATGATAGAAAAGCCCTAACTGGTACTTGGTGTGATACTGTTAGGACTTTTTGTTTTTCTTTGCTGAATAGTGTGATAAAATGGTAAAAAAATAAGAGTTCATTCAATGGTCAGCGAATTTGTGAAAAAAAGAATTAAAAAGGATGTAACTTTTTCTATTTAAATGCTACTAACTCATAGAACGTTCTAAAGGAGGATATATGTTAAACCAGGATTTTACATCTTTATATGATGCGTATTATCAGGATGTTTACTTATATCTTATGAAATTGACCAAGGGAAGGAAGGATCTGGCGGAAGAATTAACCCAGGAAACATTTTACCAGGTGTTTCTGTCTTTGCATCGTTTTAAAGGAAAATCGAAGATTAAAACATGGATAATCGAGATAGCGAAGCATACTTGCTACAATTATTTCAAGAAGAACCCGATTGTGGAAAGTGCCAATGAAAATGACTTGCTTATGGATAAGGCTTGCAATGAGGGAAAATCCCTTGAAGAATATCTTATAAGGGCAGAAGAGCAGGAATCGCTTCGCAAGGCAATATTAGGTTTGGACAAGAAATACCGAGATGTCGTGATTTATCGAATCTATTATGAGTTATCTTTTCAGAAGGTGGGACAATTAATGAAGATAAGTGAAAATTCTGCAAAAGTGTTGTTTTTTAGAGCAAAGTCTATGATTAAGAAGAATATGGAGGAGTAACGATGAAGAAAAAAGAAGAATGCGCTCTTGTAAGAGAACTGTTACCAATATACTGTGATGATGCAGTAGGGGATGAAGGAAAAGCAGTAATTGAGAAGCATTTAAAGGAATGCAAGGAGTGCAGTACATACAAAGAAGAAATCGCCAAGATGAAGGAAGAGGAAGAGGCAAGCCAGGATAAAATGGAAGCTGTGAAAACAGAGCAGGTAACGAAGGTTTCCAAGAAGTTAAGAAGACATAAGAAAAAGGTGGACTTAATAAGCACAGTTGCCGTAGTATTTGTATGGCTAGCCTTTATGATAAGCTTCCAAGTGGTTGAAGTATCGGGAATTAGTATGGAACCAAGTTTTCAAGATGGGGAAAGACTTCTGATGAATCGTGTTGTATATCATTTAAGAAGTCCAAAGAAAGGAGATGTAGTATCTGTAGCACAGGAAGATATGACACTGTTAAAACGTGTGGTTGGGGTTCCTGGAGATACGATTGAGATTAAAGATAATGCTGTTTTCATCAATGGGAAGTCGGTTAAGATTAAGGGAGAAGAAGGACGAATTGAGCCAGGAGACCTTATATATCCACTCACGTTAGGGAAAGACGAATATTTTGTAATGGGTGATAATGTGGAAGTTTCCCTAGATAGTCGTTCTAGCAGTGTTGGAGTAATTGAGCGAGATGAGATAAGGACTAAGTTTTTATGCCGATTTTTTTCATTTAAGAAATAGAACAGGAGGAATACTATGAATAGGTTTGGAATATGTGTGGGAGCATGTTTGATAGTTGCACAGTTGGTAATGGCATGGATGGCGCTTCGAGTTGGGACGAAAAAGCAGAAGGCCATCGCATTAGGAACGGATGTATTATCTGTTATTGGCAATGCACTTATAGCTGTTTACTATAACAATATGCCAGGAAAAGGAAAGGCACCTGGTCTAACCTATCTGGGGCAGACTGTTGTGGCGATGGGCTTAATGGTTGTAAGTTTTGTGGTTTTGCTTGTTACGATTGCGGCAGTTGTTAAGAAAAGAGAATGACTTGCAATTTAACAAGGTACAAGATACAATAACGCTGTTAGCTTATGCTAACTTTAATAAGAGCATTTAAGAAAGGTAAGACAATTAAAAGATGGAGTTAACAGCAGTAAAACTAAATTATCTCTTTCTGCTATATGAAAAGGAAGAGAATGTTCATACAGTATCCAGTCTAGCAAAAATTTTGGGAGTTGCAAAATCAACAGTAAGCCGTACAATTCACTGCTTAGAAGAACAGGGATTTCTTATTAAGGATACCTTTTTACTAACTGAATACGGGAAGAATACAGCGAGACAGTATTTAGAAGAACGGAATATCATAGCAGACTGGTTAATGTCGGAACAGCATATTTCTTACGAGGTTGCCATACATGATGCCACAGCATTTATTCTATCTGTTTCGAAAGACATGAAGAAGATAGTTCTAGAAAAGGCTCGTAATGCCATGCTATGGGAAAAAATAAGTAAGATTGGACATCTTGATGGACAAGCAGTAGCGAGTTTGTTTGCGGATGGAACATATCCTCTTCCTTTTACCATGTACCGAGAAAAGAGTGGAAAGCATAATTTTATATCCATGTCAGACCGGGCATTTCATCATCCTGCATCTTTCGTTGTGAAAAATGGAATAGGTATGGTCCATCTTTTGGGAAGGGAAATTGAGGAAACATCCAAGTTGGGGTGTTTAAAACTGAAAGGAAGATTAGTAACTCTAAAATATCTATGGAATCATAAGTACCTTCTGGCAGGTCAAGATCAGTCTCGATTTATTATTCCATTGGATTCCATGGAGTTTCACTATAATTCCGAAGAAAAAATGTTACAGGGCAGTGTTAAGTTAAAAATGTCCTGTTCAGTAGGAACAGTTCATATGCCAGAAAGTGTTGCAATTATGAATGTTATGATAAGATGAGAACCGTTCAAAAAATATTATTGTTTGTTGCATAGGTGCAACGAAAGGAAAAATGTCTTAAATTACAAAACATGTGGACGCAGATACAGAAAAAGAGTGTCAAACTGTTGCATAGGATGCAACGAAATTAGGGATTGCTGATGCTCTTTTTTTTGTTACAATATCACTATAAGAAAATGAGAACCATTATCAACAAGGAGAGAACAATGATAAAACGATTCAAAAAGCAATTATTAAGCTGTTTACTAGCAGCGAGCATATTTAGTACGCTAAGTGTATCTGATATTCATGGTGCAACACCAGCAATTGAAACAGTAAAAAGTGCAACACAGGAGTATGTCGATGGTACATATGAAATACCAGTCAATATGTACAAAGAGAACGCCGATAGCTTTTCACATGCCAACGGAGTGTTGGACGGGGCTAAACTTACGATAAAGAATGGGAAGGGAACGTTAAACGTCCGCTTTAAACCCTTATTCATGATGGGGGAAAATCACTATATGTATAGCATGAATAAGCTGACCAATATTACATTTAGTGCAAATGGACTTCCAGCCTCTTATGATATAGAAGAACCAGTTGTTGTGGAGGAATACGATGTAGTAGACCGATTCAATGCACCAGAAAGTGGATTCTCTGCGACAGCAGGCAAGAAATATCCAAAAGAAGTTGCGCTGAATGTAAATCTAGGGGAAAGGGTAACCTGGGTTCGTATTCATGTTCCAATTATGACTTCTATGGGAGTTAGTGATTCCAATGCAAGGCTAGTACTTGATTATACAAATATTCCGAAAAAAGAAGCAAGTGTTCCAGTTGTACCTAATAAAAAGTATACAATTACGTATAAATTGTATGGCGGCACCAACAACAAGGCGAATCCAACTACATTTACGAAGACATCCGCCTTTACACTGAAAAATCCAACCAGAACAGGATACACTTTCCTTGGCTGGTATACAAGCAGTAAGTTCCAGACAAAAGTAACCAAGATTGTAAAGGGAACGGAAAAGAATTATACCTTACATGCAAGATGGCAGAAAGTAACGGTAAGCAAAGCAGCAATTAAGACATTAAAAAGTACAGCAAAGAAAAAGGCGGTTGTAAGCTGGAATACAGTCAGTGGGGCAAAAGGGTATGAGATTACCTATTCAAGAGATAAAAAGTTCAAATCTAAGAAAACAGTTACCACAACAAGTAGAACAAAAACTCTTACAGGACTTGTATCAGGAAAAACCTACTATGTGAAAGTGAGAGCATATAAAATAGATTCAACAGGAAAGAAAGTTTATGGTACAAGCAGTACTGTAAAGACCGTTAAAGTAAAATAATAGAGTTCCAAATGTCGGGGGTCGCTACTTAAGTGACCCTTGCTTCATGAAAGGAAATAATCCCCTTCATGGATAGATGGAGAATAAAGAGGTTAAAAATGAAAGTAAAATTAGCATGGATAATGGCAGTGATTTTCTTAAGTATATCCTTTGGTCAAACACTGCCATTGAAATGTCAGTCGAAGGAAACATTGGCAGATGGAAGGTATCAGATTGCAGTGAAGTTGTATCATGCCACAAAAGAGGAAGTTAGCGTAGGGAACGGAGCTGTCAAGGAAAAAGGAATGCTAATTGTTAAGGACGGAAAAGCAACCTTACACTTGGAAATGCAAGCTATGAACATAAGTGGAATGACTGGATATTTATCCGAATTAAATACTTTAGCCCAGGTTGAATTCAATGCTTATCAATATCCGTCAAAGTATGTAAAGGTGCCATCTAAGGTGTTGTCTGTATACGATGTAGTAGACAATTATAATGACTCATTAAGTACAGATGAAAATTGTAAGGGTGTAAAGTATCCAAAAAAACTATACATCCCAGTTGTGTTACAACAAGAGTATACCTGGGTGCAGATGTATGTTCCAGTAATGGGCTCAATGGGATTTGGAGAACAGTTAGCACGGGTTAAACTGGATTATTCTTCTTGTACAGCTTTAGAGAGTGTCAGCAGGAGTGAACTATTGGAACTAGTAACTGGATTAGAAGAAAAAATGTCATCTCATTATACAGAATCCAGCTTTCAAGCATTCACAGAACAGCTATGTCTAGCAAAGCAGGCTGTAGAAGAAGAGGAGAGTGATAAAAAGGCATTGGAGGCGGCTTATTATGACTTGTTAGAGGCGGTAGAGAGGTTGCAGCTTAAATCAATAAGTGCAGACTCGCTGCCTTCACCTTTGCCAACCAGCACACTGTTGCCAACCAGTACCCCTGTAGCAAAACCGGTGATGTCTCCGTCTAAAGAGGAAGAAACCTTAGACAAGGATCAGTTACCAGATGGAAAATATCAAGTGTCCGTTCAGTTATGGCATGCAACAATGGATAAGGAATCTATGGGAAATGCGGCGGTTATTCCTAATGCGTTGATTGAAGTTAAAAAAGGAAAGTATACCATGACGGTTGCTACAACGCAGATGGCTATGGGAACAATCACGTCCTGTCTTGGAGCACTCTGGGTGAAGGAGGCAGACGGAACTTATAAAGCTGCTAATATAGTGGAATATAACAATCCCAATAAGCAGCCAAGTGCATTTTCCTTTACCATGCCAGCCAAAGAGGAATACCTGGATGTAAAAATTGACCCACAAGTAGAAATTATGGGAAGTGAGCCATTGGATGCCCGTTTAAAGATTGATTGGAACACGCTAAAACCTGTTTCCAATCAGACTATCATTGAGGGTGGAACAACATTGAAACCAACATTATCCGTGACTCCTCCAGTAGCCAGTGCAATTCCAAGTGTGGATGGGGATATCCAGTCAAGTAGTGCAGAGTCTAGTTCCGCTTCCAAGGAACAATTAGACTCTGGTGAAACAGAGGATACCAAAGAGCAATTTGTAGAAAAGGAACCACAAGAGGATAATGAAGTCTCTGATAATTGGAACGAAGATAACCGAAAGGAACAAAAAGCACCAGTTCCCCGAAGAATAGAACATCTCAAAGTGGTGGTGGCGATGGCTGTATCCATAACGGTTATAGGTGTAGTGCTGACTGCTTTTGCAGGAATAACAGCCTACGTGGTATATAAGAAACTAAGAGAGGTATAGAGAACGTGAAGAAAAAATGGTTATTGGTACTTGTTTTGTTAGTAGCTGTCTGGACACCAGTTTGTGTAAGTGCAAGCAGTGGCATATTTTTAGCGGATACGACGCCTTCTTATGCACATCCAGTAACGAATCAAGTAGAAGATTCAGGCAATAATCCTGGAATTGGACAAGGCATGACAGAAAGCATGATTGGTGCAAAAGCCTTACTGGAATTTGATACCGATGGAACAATTTACGCCACAGCACGTTATTATCTGACAGACCAGATTCGTGATGTGAAGATTTGGACTCAGAAAAAGGGTGCAACCAACTGGCAGAGTGTAAAGACAACTGTG
>CALFNR010000029.1:0-7669 GCA_937903005.1 uncultured Lachnoclostridium sp.
TCTGTAGTATAGCTTCCCCAGTTACTTGTATCTCCTTCAAAATCCCCACTTGGAATCAGATTAACATTCTCTTCCTGTTTCTCTACAGATGTCTGAATTCCGCTTGCGTCGATTAACTGTAAATCTACGTTATCAATTGTGACAGTATGTGGGTCTAATTCTTCCTCATAATTACCTAAATTAAAGAACAATGCTGGTGCTAAGTCAGTCTCCTTTGTCATAGTAAAGTCAATACTTACTGTTTGTGTTTCTTTATCTACGGTGATTGTATCATTTACATATGCACTGTAGTCACCACCATTCATCTGAATACCATAAGCAAGCTTACGGCCTACTGTTGAACTGATATCAAATGATAACCTGTATTTTCCACCTTGGTATAAACCGAATCCAGAATTGCAGCATGCCTGCACACTCCATGCTACTGTTCCTACGTTTTGGATATTGCACACAAGTTTTCCATCTTTTTGTTCAATGGTAGCTTCTCCGCCATCATTTCCCCAGCCATTCCAGCTGTCAGATACCTCATCAAAATTGCCATTTGGCACTAAATTCACGTTTTCTTCCTGCACTGCTGCTGATACTTTTACCGGCCTTAAATAAGGTGTTGCAGTAATGGAACCTGCTACCATGATACCTGCTAGAAGGAAAGCTACTTTACGTCTAATGTTATGCATTTCATTACCTCCTCAAAATTTTCAATGAACGAACGACTGCGTAAAAATATGTCGTTTTTATCTTTATAACTGATTTGAACTTAAATGAGAAGACATTTTGATTGATGTGTAGGTTTAACGTGCATATTATGCAGTTCTGGAGAATATAAACAACATGTAAAGGGATATAATCCATATAGTACAAAATATATATTCCGTTTTCTTTTTTCATGCTTATTCGACATTCTTATTTGTATTTTTATATAATATTTTGTATAATAGATTATACAGTGAATTTACTCCAAGTCGACTAATCAATTTCATGCAGTATTTTGAAATGAAAAAATATGTTTAGTTATAGGAGGAAAACTATGAAGTTAAAATCAAAAGTTGCTGTTGTAACAGCATCCATAACGGGAATCGGCTATGCTGCCTTAAAGAAAATAGCAGAAAATGGAGCCACTACATACCTTGCAGCACATATTGAAAAAGATTGCCTTGAAGCTGCAGAAGCACTCAAGAAACAAGGATTAGACGTCAAATATGTACATTTTGATGCTTTTGACTCTACAACACATCAGTCTATGATTGAAGAAGTGGTAAAGCAGGAAGGCAGAATAGACATTCTAGTGAATAACTTTGGTACTACCAACCCACGAAAAGACCTTGATTTGATTAATGGCGATACGGACACATTTTTTAATACGGTAAATACAAACATTCAAAGTGTTTACTTAACTTGTAAAGCAGCTCTTCCGCACATGATACAACAAGGTGGCGGAAACATCGTAAATGTATCAAGTATCGGTTCTATCTTACCTGATTTATCACGACTAGGCTATATGGTTTCAAAGGCGGCTATTAACAGTTTGACCCAAAACATTGCCTATGAATATGCTAGACAAAATATCAGATGTAATGCTATTATGCCAGGAATGACTGCCACTCCTGCTGTTATGCAGTACATGACGAAAGAATTTTCTCTGGACTATCTGAAACATGTTCCTCTAGGAAGAATTGCACAACCAGAAGAAATAGCCGATACTATCTTGTATCTTGTATCGGATGAATCTTCTTATATCACAGGTAACATTCTAAATATGGCTGGCGGTTTTGGAATGGGAACACCACAATTTTCAGACTATATGATGGGAAATACTTTAGGGTAATTACATAGATGATATACTATATTTATTCAGCCAGTCTCTTCTCGCCAGTAATCGCCTGAATTGGCTTAATATCCTGAGTCACTTCTAATACACCATTCAAAACAACTTCTCCCCCTGGCTGATAGGATGCCTTTTCACTATGCTCTTCCTTCTTGGCATCCTTCGGCCTCCACTATTTCTAATACCTTTAGCTCCATCCGCGGATTATCAAAGAATTTTTAAATATGATTTAAATCAAATCAGCTTCTTTTTTCGAATTTCTTCTAATTTTTTTGTAATCATAGACAAAACTTCCTTTTGGTCTTCTATATCATTAACATAATCATACTTATCTATGTCAATTTTTATAATTTCTGAAGCATGGTATTTCCTATCAATCCATTCATCGTATCCTGACCAAAGTATATGGTAATATTCCACTAGGCTTTCATCTAATTCATAACCACGGCCTCTTGCCTGTATCCGGCTTAAAATTGTTTCAAAACTTCCAGTTAAATAAACCATCAAATCTGGTGATTTTTTCGGTAACTCTTCTAGTTCCTCAAGCATGTTTTCCAGTAAGCTTTCGTATAATTCAAATTCTAAATCACTGATTCTTCCAAGTTCTTTGTTTACCTTTGCAAAATACCAGTCCTCATAAATACTTCTGTCTAGTACATTATTCTCGTGTACAAGTGCTTTCTTAATCGAACGAAATCTTGTATTTAAAAAATACAGCTGTAGTAAAAATGGATATCGTTTCGTTGCGATTTCCTCATCTGATGCTGTATAGAATAAAGGCAGGATCGGATTATCCTCAACACTTTCATAAAACACCTCACTTCCTAAATGTTCCCCCAGTAATTTGGCAAGACTTGATTTTCCAGCACCGATCATAGCTCCAATTGTTATCACCAATTTTTCTCCTTCCATTCTGTCCCTTCGTATTGTTGTACTTTCTCTATTTATCTATACCAAAAGTTGATTTTTCGATACATGCAAACAATCAGACGCTATTATAACACAAAAACTCCGAGATTACCTCAGAGTTTTTGTACAATTATTTTAACAATTCTGCCTCTGCATTTACATGCTCTGCAAGTCATTCTTTTGTTATACGTCCTTGATGCTGATAATCTGTTCCAAATTTGCCATAGCTTCTATTGACTTTAGCATCCTCATGTTCCACGACATAATCACCAATTTCACTTTTTATTCTGTATAAACCCGTTCTACCTTTGCCAGCTTTCCATTTTCCAGACTGAGACATGGATTAAATTCAATTTTCTCATCTTTATATGTGATAGTCACTTTAGCAGATGGAACAATATCACTTTCGTTACAGCACAGCAAAACTGGTTTTTCTGTTTCTGTAATTTTTTCTGTCACTTCCATATTGCCATCATCATTCAGCTTTACACGCTCTACTTCTATTTTGGTTCCTATGTATTTTGGAATAATAACATACCATTCACAGTTATCCTTCTCTGCCACCATCTCGAACAAATCTTTTGTTAAGCTATATTTTTCGAGGAAAGCTGGCATCTTATCATTCATTTCCTGATTCCCGCTGCCAATGAAAAACATGGCAGCTAAATTGTTATCATCCTTATCTTCGAACCCATAATAAGGAGATAGTGTTTCTTCTGCCTCATCGATAGACTGGCTATCTTCTGTTACTTTCGTTTCTGCATTGGTATTGGTGTCATTCTTTGTACCTGCATTATTTGAACAGGCACTTAAACCCAACATAAGACTTAACCCTACTGTTACTATCATGTGCTTTCGTTTTAACATATTTCTACTCCATTCCTTACAATTTTCACAAACCATACATTTTCTATTATAACATAAATAGCTTCATTTTTAAATTTAAAACTGCTTTTTTACTGCCTATTACAAGATATTCTGTTGTCTCATTACTGTGATTTAACAAACAAATATGATCATTCATTTTCCTAATTTCCATAAGACCCATCTGAACTCCTGCTTACGAAATAATTCTTCTATCGTTGGAACGCTATCTAAATGTTGTTCTATGTAATCTTGAACTTTATGTATTCGACTTGTATATTCTTCCTGACAATTTTACCTTGACATATCATACTTCCTGCCTTGTTGTTTTCATTATACTACATTCCACAAAGTCTATCCTATTTACAGTCTAAATATTATACAAACTGTATTTTACTAACAGACTAAACATGATAGTATTCCAAAATTATTCGGAACTTTTTTAGTTGATATGCATAAATTTTATACTATTCTTTTAGCAATACCATCTTTAAAAATCTCTTAAAAACATTTTTCACTATTTATTTTCTAATTTGTTTACTATTTGTCTATCATGTCGAATTTGTAAACATAACGTGTAATTTTCATTTGCTTCTATCTATTATATAATAAGAATGACATAAACATATTCTTTCTCTTGTGTATATGTCACAAATGTCTTTAGAGAGGAGGACATACTAATAAACCACACATAACACGTAAACAATTATTTTTATAGGGGGTACTTATATGAAAAATTTTCTAAGTGCATTCTTATCCTTAGCCCTAGTGCTAAGCTTGATAACTGTTGCACCTGCACAAACAGCGAAAGCTGCCAGTGTACCATCAAATGCTAACTTATTAAACACTTACGGAAGTCTATTTAGACATTCTGGAACTTGTGTTACACCTTATCAATGGAACGATGCTAACACAAGAAACTTCATCAAAGGTCAATACAACAGTATTACTATGGAAAATGAAATGAAGCCTGACGCAGTATTGAAAAACAATACTATCTCAGTTGCTCAAGCTAAAAACCAAGGCTACTATATTCCAAGTAATTACAACGAAGCTACTGTTCCTACATTAAACTTCAGTACAGTAGACAGCATGATGAAAAATGCATATGACAATGGTTTACAGATTCGTTACCATACCTTAGTATGGCACAGCCAGACACCTGACTGGTATTTCAGAAGCGGTTATTCATCAAACGGTGGTTATGTAAGCAAATCTCAGATGAATGCCAGAATGGAATTCTATATCAAGTCCGTTATGTACCATGTATATAACAGCAAATATGCCAGTGTAGTTTACTGCTGGGATGTTGTAAATGAATACATCCATGCACAGAACTCTGGATGGCAGTCAATCTATGGTGCAGTCAATACAAATCCTGATTTCGTAAAATTAGCATTCCAGTATGCATACCAAGCACTGGAACACTTTAACAAACAGGACTCTGTATCCTTATTCTACAACGATTACAATACATACATGGACTGCGATAAAATCATTACTATGATTAACTTCATCAACAGAGAAAAGAAAATCTGCTCTGGTGTTGGTATGCAGTCTCATTTAAGCTCTAATTTTCCTAGTCCATCTTACTATAAAGCAGCATTAGACAAATTCATTAAACAGGACTACGAAGTACAGATTACAGAATTCGATGCAAAAGGAAACAATGATGCTGACCAGGCAAATTACATTAAACAAATCATGGCTGCCATTTTAAGTGCAAAAAAAGCAGGCGCTAACATCACAGGATTTACATGGTGGGGACTTCATGATGGTGCTTCTTGGAGAAACGGCGAAAATCCATTATTATTCTCTAGCTTAGGGGTAAAGAAACAATCCTATAATTCAACTCTTGAAGCATATTTTGAAGCAGGATATGGAATTGGAGATACTACTCCATCCTCTAATCCACAGGAATCTGAATCTCCTTCTACTGTTCCAACTCAAGTAGCTCCTTCTACAGGTAAAATTACAGATGGAACCTACTACATCAAGAACGTAAATGCTCAGAAATATTTACAAGTAGCTGATAACACAGGTGCTAATGCTCAGAACGTAGAACTTGGTACTGGTACAGGTGTTGCAGGACAGAAATGGGAAGTTAAAAACAATGCTGATGGCACAGTAACATTAAAAAGTGCTTTAGGAAACTACAGCTTAGATGTTGCCAATGCATCTGATGAAGATGGTGCAAACGTTCAGATTTATACTTCCTGGGACGGCGATGCTCAGAAATTCATCATTAAAGAAACTGCAACAGACGGTATTTATACAATTGCTACCAAAGCAAGTAACGGTACGAAAAACTTAGATGGCAGCAACTATGGCAAAGAAGACGGAACGAACATCCAGCAATGGTCTGCTACTACGAATACCAATCAACAATGGATCTTTGAAAAGGTTGGCGGTTCTGCTGTAACTCCTTCTCAAGCTGTTACACCTTCAAAAGCTCCTACAACTCCTTCCGTTGCTCCAGTACAGCCAAGCCAAGGAACAACTCAGACAGGTAACGCTACTGAAACAGCGAAAGCTTACATGGCTAAAATGAAACTTGTAAACAAATGCCCAGCTGGTTATGATCAGAAAAAAGCAGGAATCAAGTACGGTTCTGCAACAAAGAAGACTTACTATTCAACAACAACTGGTTCTAATCGTTCTTGCAACGTATTCTTACCAGCAAACTATGATTCTTCTAAAAAATATCCTGTAATGTACTTATTACATGGTATCATGGGAAATGAAGATTCTATGTTAGGAAATGCAGTTGAAATTCCTACAAACTTAGCAGCTGAAGGTAAAGCAAAAGAAATGATTATCGTTCTTCCTAATGAATATGCTCCAGCTCCTGGTACTGCTGTAGAAGCAGGCTTTAATCAAGCATACTTTGACGGATACGATAACTTTATCAATGATTTGACTAAAGACTTAATGCCATACATTGAAAAGAACTACTCTGTAGCAACTGGTAGAGAAAATACTGCAATCTGTGGTTTCTCCATGGGTGGACGTAACGCTCTTTACATCGGATATTCAAGACCTGATTTATTCGGTTATGTTGGTGCATTCTCTCCAGCACCTGGTGTAACACCTGGTAACGACTTCTCAGGATTCCACAAAGGTTTATTCCAGGAAAGCGAATTCCGTATTAAAGATGAAAGATATGTACCTTATGTAACATTAATCAGTTGTGGAACAAACGACTCCGTAGTTGGTACATTCCCTAAGAGCTATCATGACATTTTAACTAGAAACAATCAGCCACATGTATGGGTTGAAGTTCCTGGTGCTGACCATGACAACACAGCAATTGCTGCTGGTTACTATAACTTTGTATCTGCTGCATTCGGTGTTTTAGGTTTAGACAATGTAGCACCTTCTGTAGCTCCTAGTGTGAAACCTAGCGTTGCTCCAAGTGTTGCTCCAAGTGTTGCTCCATCCGTAGCTCCTAGTGCTGAACCAAGCGTTGCTCCTGTTTCAGGCGTAACATGTAAATACAAGGTTGTAAGTGACTGGGGTTCCTCTTTCCAGGGTGAAATCGTTGTTACAAATAATTCTGGAAAAACATTAAATGGCTGGACATTAACATGTGACTACAACTGTCAGATTACAAGCTTATGGAATGCTCTATTCGTTGGACAGACCGGTACTAAAGTAACTGTTAAGAATCCATCTTGGGATGCTAATCTTGCAGATGGACAATCAGTAACAATCAGCTTCATTGCAAGTGGAACAGATAAGAGTGCTCCTACTAACATGATTGTGAAATAATTTTAATAAATAGAAAATGGAGTCATCCTATTATGTGATGCTCCATTTTCTTTATTTCGTTAATAGTCTGCACAATTCTATGGATGCTGCTGCACTTCCTCCATACATAAAATAATAATCAATCTGTGGCATATCCACTGTTGAAATATAAGTTCCATACATCGGAATGTTACAGCACATAACCGTACTTTTTGCCGCAATTGCAAGTCCGTATCCATTGTCCGATACTACAAACGGCATTTTCATTTTCTTCTTTCCATAGGAGATGTAACGTGCCTTCATGTTCATTGGGTAAAGTTC
>CALFNR010000030.1:0-4000 GCA_937903005.1 uncultured Lachnoclostridium sp.
TGCAGAGAAGGCCGCACTCATACCGCACATTACAATGACACGCGTATCGTGTTCGTCAAGTCGTAACCACCGGCCTAATTGATTCCCGATACTTCCGCCAAGTTGCAACGCAGCACCTTCACGACCAGCTGAACCACCGAATAAATGAGTCGTAATGGTGGAGATGAAAATGAGTGGTGCCATTTTAAAAGGAATTTCGGCTTCTGCATGGATTGTGGATAGTACAAGATTCGTTCCCTTGTCATTTTTATATTTAAAAACTGCATATAAAAAAACGATAAAACAGCCTGCCAGTGGCAGAAAATAGATGATGAATGGATGATTCATTCGATATCCTGTCACAAAATTCATGCAAAAGGCAAACAAAGAACTAACTGCACCTACCACTACACCAACGATACTGGAGATTGCAAGCCATTTGAAAAACAGAATTAAATTTGAGCTAATTCTGCTATAATAGTATTTTAATTGTTCTCTCATTGTAAAACACTCCAAATATTTTTTGCATTAAGATTTCCTTAACATGATTATTATACCAGTTTTGTCAATGGAATGACAAAGGTTTTCCATGGATTTTGGTGGGACATAGTATTTATTTACATAACAAAGCTGTTAAGGCAAACAATAATGAAAGAGAAGAATATAATAGAAGTGTAGATGAAAGGAGCTTTACAATGTTTACTGTGTATTTAATAGGATTCCTAATTCTCGCCGTTTATATTTGTATTGAGAGGATCGTAGCAAAGCTTTGTGGATTCTACTTCCATTCAAAACATCAGTGCCCAGTGGCAGGTACTCAGACGGTTGAATTGGTTTGTCAGGAAACAAATAATAAATAATTTTAAAGCAAATGTATCAGGCTGCAAATGTGTTTTTGCAGTTTGATACAAATAAAACGTCATTTCGTGCATAAAAACGTTAGATTCTTGAGAAATGCTTGCATTATTTATTAAAAGAATGTACTATATTAATAAGCACTTAAGAAAAGTGCTGTTGGAGCAATTTTACATAAAAATTCATTCCCCCAAATTGAATATTATGTAAAAGCCCCTTTTTTCTTACTAATATTTTAATATCCTTTTTCCCTGCTAGGTAACTAGTAGGGATTTTTCAATTGATAGGAAATTACGTTAAACTCCATTTCCTGTTAATTAAAGTGTTTCATACTTACGGAATAGAGTAAAACAACGGGAGGGTTACAGTTTGAGAAAAGACATACAAGTTAGGATGGCAACGATAGAAGATGCAGCACGATTATTAGAGATTTATACTCCATATATCACAGATACTGCTATAACTTTTGAATATGAGGTTCCAAGTGTAAAAGAATTCGAGGCAAGAATAGAGAAGGTACTTGAAAAATTTCCGTACCTAGTGGCAGTGGAGCAAAATAGAATTGTAGGATATGCCTATGCCAGTTCTTATAAAACACGTGCAGCCTATCAATGGAGCGTTGAGACCTCTATCTATATGGACCTGGATTACCAAGGAAGTGGAATTGGTTCTATATTATATAGAAAGCTTTTTGAATTATTACAAAAGCAGCGAGTGCGCAATGTATATGCGTGTGTTACGCTGCCAAATAGCAAAAGTGAGGCAATACATAAAAAGTTTGGATTCACTCTTATAGGCAGATTTCATAATGTGGGATATAAGTTAAATGAATGGCATGACACTGGCTGGTTTGAGAAGCATTTAGATTTAGAAAGTGATACACCAGAGCAAGTGATACCGATTGGAGATATCGGTTTGTAGGAGTGTGTGATTCGGTTGATGCTATAAAAATGAGAGAAACTTTATAATAAGAGCTTCTCTCATTTTTTATTAACCAGGAAAGTTCTCTATTTCGTTCCTTTTTTTCTTCCAGTTAAAAATATAATGCTAAATACAATCAATAGCAATGCAATTGCAAAACACATCCAGAAGATGAAAGCTGGTTTTGCGAATCCCTTGAAGAAGTCATAATATCCTTTCAGGTAAACAGCCACAATTAAAATCGGAACAAGGAAAGTTAGGTAACCGTTTAATGCATTAGAAAAGTTAACTCCTTTCCCTGTATTGGTCTCTTCTAAGAAGTGTTCAAATCCCCATCCGTTTTTACGAACACAGAACAATACGATAATCAGGCTTCCAAGAGGCAGAATGTTATAGGACACTAGAAAATCTTCCAAATCCATAATTCCGGAACTAGGTCCGATTGGATGAACACCACTCCAGATATTAAAACCTAATATAGCAGGTAATGATAAAACAGAGAGCGCAATGCAGTTTTGCAGTACAGAACGTTTTCGGCTGATATTCTGTAACTCCATGGTCATGGAAACAATATTTTCAAATACAGCAATAATCGTTGATAATGCCGCAAAAGACATAAAAATGAAGAATAAGGTGCCCCAAAGCCGTCCATTTGCCATCTGGTTAAATACGTTTGGCAATGTGATGAATAATAGGGATGGTCCTGAATCCGGCTGAATTCCAAAAGCAAAACATGCTGGTATAATAATAAGCCCAGCTGTTAGAGCGACAAATGTGTCAAGCAAGACGATACTTAAGGATTCGCTAGTTAATTTTCTTTCTTTTGTCAGATAACTTCCGAAGATTTCCATGGAGCCGATTCCAACACTGATTGTAAAGAATGCATGTGTCATTGCAGCAAACACTACATTACCTATTCCGTTTGACATAAGCTTATCAAAGTCAGGTACAAGGTAGAAGCGAATTCCTTTGGATGCTCCAGAAAGGCGTAGGGAATTGATTGCTAAAACTACCATTAAAGTAATCAATAAGGCCATCATGATTTTTGTAATTCGTTCAACACCATTTTGCAAGCCTAATGCACAGACAAAAAAGGATAAAGCAATTGCAAGAAATGTACATAGAATTACAGTACTAGGAGTATTCGTGAAATTTCCAAAGAAAGTACCTACTTCCGCAGGAGTTAAGGAATCTAGTTTCCCTGCTCCAATGGCATATGCATAATATAACATCCATCCGCCAACCATAGTGTAAAACATCATAAGTAAGTAGTTGCCTGGTACAGAAAGCCATTTGAAATAATGCCACTTTGTACCCTCTGGTTCTAACTTCTCATAAGCAGTAGCAAGACTTCGTTTGCTTCCACGACCAACTGCAAACTCACAGATTAATACAGGTAATCCAAGTAATGTTAAACAAGCCAAGTAAATAAGTATGAATGCGGCACCTCCATTTTCACCGCATAGGTAAGGAAATTTCCATACGTTGCCAAGACCAATTGCACATCCTGCTGATACTAGAATAAAGCCTAGGCGTGAGTTAAACTTCTCTCTCTCCATATTTTCACCTCTTATTGTAATATAATATATCTAGTATAAAAGATTTCGCGGAGTTTCGCTACTTATAATTACATGAATTAAAACAAGCAAACATTCAATTATTCGAATCTATGCTTGTTTTAGTTTTTTTGCCGTGAAATGTGAATATTACAGTACAAAATCTTTAAGAGTTTCTTTTATCATATCATCATTAATGCCCAAATATTCTAATGTAATACTTGGAGAGGAGTGATTAAATAGTTTCTGGAGTATTGCGACATCCTTATATACCTGATAGTGAAAGTATCCAAAAGTTTTACGACAAGTATGTGTCCCTAAATTGTGTAATCCAATTTGTTCCCCTGATTCATGCATAATACGATAAAACTGAACTCTCCCTATAGGCTTTGTTCTGTCCTTTTTGCTTGGACATAGGTAATCTTGCTCACTTAAATGATTTTTTATGGCGTATGCTCGAACTTCTTCTTGAATAATCGGATTAATGTACCATACTTTCTTCTTTTTTGTTTTCTGTTCTTTTAGCTTCAAAAATTCAGGACTTTCTTCCTCATCATTTAAATGAATAAATTTGCCTACCGTTAAATTACGCAGATCACTCACGCGTAGAGACGTATTTATTCCAACAAGGAATAAGATATAGTATTTCTCGTTTTTCTCTCTTAAAACCCGTTTCATGGCGTCTAATT
>CALFNR010000031.1:0-2403 GCA_937903005.1 uncultured Lachnoclostridium sp.
GAAAAGTGTCCTGAAAAAGCAAATGAGTTGCAGACTATGGTGGATACATGGTTTCCGACATTGAAAAAACGGGTAACTGTCTATACAGGTGATGCAAATGAAATGCTAGAGGAAGTTATCGGGCAATATAATTGGAAATATTACCGAGGCCTTTTATTTTTGGATCCATTTGCTACTTCAGTAAATTGGTCTACATTGGAAAAGATTGCCAGAACAAAATCTATTGATGTATGGTATTTATTTCCATTTTATGCATTAAATCGTATGCTACCTAGAGACGGAAATATTAAGATGGAAAAATGTATTAATAGAATTTTAGGAAGTGACGGATGGAAAACCGAATTTTATAAACCAGATCCGCAAGTTTCTCTCTTTGACGAGGATAATGAAAAACGTGTAAAGGATGCTAATCCTAATAAAATTAAAGAATATATTATATCACGACTAAAAATAATATTTCCCTGCGTTTCAGAAAATCCCAGAATATTTCGTAACAGCAACAATGCACCGTTATTCATATTTTACTTTGCTATATCCAATCCGAGCCGTAACGCGCAATCTTTGGCACTACGGATTGCAAATTACATCTTAAAAAATAAGTAAGAAAGGCTGAAACCATTTTGAAGACGATTACGAGAAAGTCCATGCTGTACCAGACTGGAGTTGAGTATGGCGACTACACTATGAACCATGTTCAAGGGTGCGTCCATGGTTGTAAATATCCTTGCTATGCCTACCTCATGAAGAAACGATTTGGACAAATCAAAAGTTATGAGGAATGGTGTGAACCGAAATTAGTATCTAATACATTAGAACTTTTAGATAAAGAAATTCCGCGATTAAAGAAAAAAATTAAGTCTGTGCAGCTCTGCTTTACAACGGACCCATTTATGTATGGATATCCTGAAGTAGAAGAAATGAGCCTGGCAGCGATTAGCAAATTAAACTCTGCCGGAATTAGATGTACTACATTAACAAAAGGAATTTCACCTTTTGCTTTATCTAAACTATCAAAAGACAATGAGTACGGCATCACATTAATTTCCCTAGATGAACAGTATAGAGAAAAAGTAGAGCCCGGGGCAGCTCCTTATACGATGCGGATTGATGCATTAAAACGGCTTCATGATGCGGGATGTAAAACTTGGGTGAGCGTCGAGCCGTATCCGACTCCTAACTTAATAGAACAGGATTTAGGAAAGATACTAGAAGTCATTGACTTCACTGACAGAATTATTTTTGGCCGGACTAATTACAATAAAGAAATTACAGCTTATAAAGGTTATAGGCATTTTTATAATGAGAAAGCAAAAGAGGTCATTTATTTTTGTGAAAAACGAGGTATTTGTTATCACATTAAAAATAAAACGATGACTGAAGAATGAGGTGAATGACTGTGGCAATATTGCAGGATTTAATAAAACAAGTGACGGATCCAGAACTTCGTCAGCGCATTTTACAAGAAGTAGATAAATTGGCGAAACAAAAGAAGTTCGGACTAGTATTCGAAGAACATCTACCAGAATGCACTCCGCTTTATGATGTGCCTATAAAAGAGGAACGTAAAGTGGCACTCAAAGATGGAAAAGTCGATGATATCTATCTTGTAAGAAATATTAAAGGAAATACAGCTATTTGTGAACATCGAGTCAATCATGAATATAAAAAGATTGCACTTGATGATTTAGTAGCTATTGCTGAATTTGGAGAATCGATTTATCCTTATCTCAGGCCAATAGATTCTGTATGTAATGCCCCTAATTCTGACTTATGGCATACGCTCATCGAAGCAGACAACTATCATGCCATGCAGCTCTTAGATTATCTTTATCATGGGAAGGTGGATTGTATTTATATTGATCCACCATACAATACAGGAGCTGAGGATTGGAAATATAACAACAATTATGTAGATAAGAATGATCAATACCGTCATAGTAAGTGGCTTTCTTTTATGAAACGAAGGCTAAAACTAGCAAAGAACCTGCTGAATCCCGAAGATTCCGTATTGATTATTACGATAGATGAAAAAGAATACAATCACCTTGGGTGTCTCTTGGAAGAAATTTTTCCTGAAGCACAGCAACAAATGGTAAGTATTACAATTGCCCCATCTGGTACTAAAAGAGAAAATTTGTTTTCAAGGTCTGATGAATATGCATATATTTTATTATTTGGTGCAGCACATGTTGAACACCCCGCAGGAAATGGAAATGAAAAAGAAATTCGATGGTTTTATTTGAGGCGCACAGACTATTCTTCACGTCGTGGAACTAAAAAAGGGGGAGTTGCCCAATTTTATCCTATTTACGTTGATAATAAAACTAAAAAGATAGTTCATATTGGTAATTATTTAACACCAAATCAAAATCGTAATATTGTGCCAGTGATTGAAGGAGCAAC
>CALFNR010000032.1:0-42586 GCA_937903005.1 uncultured Lachnoclostridium sp.
GACACCCGCTCGGCGCGGCAAAGCGAGAGTTCCTTAAAGTAGCCTGAAAACGCAAGGGTGTGCGGAACTCACACTTTGTTCTTTTTATTCTTTTGATTTAACGGATACATAAGGAGTATCTTTTATATAAAATCGCCATAAAAAGTCTTTGGCTTCTTCCGCATAGTCAATATTAATTCTTTTCGCAGAAACAATCTCAAAAGGTTCTTTCTTCTTGGCGTCTTCAATAAAAAGTGAAGAAGTCATTAAGTTAACTCCATTTTCTTTCTTCGTAATATCCATTGCAATGCAAAGCTTTCCTGGTCCATTGCATAAGTTTTTCACTTTATCCAATTTCCTTCGTTTCTTCATGAGCTCGATACCTTCCAGAGGTTCTAATGCTCGAATTAACACACCTTGTGCAAGGCCTTTTACATTAACAACCACATTCATACAATGATACATTCCATAAATCAAATATACATAAGCAACACCACCTTGTTCATACAGCGTGGCGGTTCTTTTAGTAACCTTGCCGCTATAAGCATGAGAGCCTTTATCTAATACGCCCATATAAGCTTCAGTTTCTACAATGCGACACTTGGTGATTCCTTCTTTAGTTTCGTGTACCAGTATTTTACCAAGCAATTTTTTTGCAACCTCAACGGCATCATCCATAAAAAAGTCCTGACTTAACCTGCCCATAAATCTTCTCCTTTAGCGATTCATTTCACTCTGATAACCTGTGCTTTTATGTTCCTTTATAATTTGAGTGATTTCCTTCAAACTTGTACATAATAGGTCACCAGGTATTGTATTTTTAACAGATGCACAAGCATTGCCATATTCCACTGCTTTTTGGCAGTCCATATCAGAAGATAACAGACCATATAATGCACCTGAGATATAAGCGTCACCACTACCGATACGATCAATTACATCAATATTACGGTAAGGTTCTTCTTGATAGTATGTGTCTGTTTTGGCGTTATATACAATGGAACCAAAGGTATGGCATTTCGGGCTATGTACAATACGCTGGGTTGCAGCAACACAAGAAATTGGATACTCCCTGGTAAAACTTTTTAATATGTCCTTTACACTTCCAGTCTTTAAAAATGTAAGTCTCGCAGTATCTTCAGAACAAAAGAAAATGTCCACATAAGGAAGAATTTCTTCGATACAGGTTCTTGCTTCATCACCAGTCCAAAGATTACCTCTAAAGTTAACATCAAAAGAAATTAAAGTACCTTGTTCTTTAAAACGTTTTATCATTTCGATCGTAGTTTTGCGTGTCTTAGCATTTAATGCAAGTGTAATACCACTTGTATGAAAGCATCTTGCATTTTCGTACATTTCGATAGGAAAGTCATCTAGCGAAATGGAGCTGATAGTAGAATTTTTTCGGTCATAAACCACATTTGCTTTTCTTGGATAAGCACCATTTTCGTAATAATAAATACCAAGACGCGCATCAGAAGAGGTATCCATTACAAGATATTCATCACTTACGCCTAATAGAGAAGATGTATTTCGAACAAATGTGCCAATAGCGTTATCTGGTAATTTGGAAATTGCACCTGTGGTTAAACCAAGAATCGAAGCACCAGCGATTACATTAAACTCAGCTCCGCCAATTTGTTTTTGAAAAATATTACCACGAACAAGTCTTTCATTTTCAGGAGCTGCAAGCTTTAGAAGTAATTCACCTAAAGCAAGCAAATCGTACTTTTTTATGCTCTTTTTCATTTCAGTTTCCTTTCGTTTGTGAAAACATTTTTGTTTCAAATTTTACAATAAAATTCTATGTTAAATATAACCACTTGTCAACGTGGCAAAAATATGTTATAAGAGTAAAACAGTTAAATATCACCAATGTTACTTGCAGGTAATAAATTTAAAGTATTTGGGAATTCTAAAATTAGTATACAAAGAATGACTCAAAAAATCGTTTAAGGATACTTAAAGGAGGCATATACATGAAAGAATTTACTTACACTATCACAGATCCAGACGGAATGCACGCTAGACCAGCAGGTGCGTTAGTAAAGACAGCAGGAGAGTTCTCCAGCAGCATCCAAATCGGAAAAGATGGAAAATTTGTTGATGCAAAAAGAATCTTTGGTATCATGAGCTTAGGAGTAAAAGCAGGAAATGAAATTACTCTTAAAGTTGAAGGTGAAGATGAAGAAACTGCAGCAGCAGCTTTAGAAAAATTCTTCAAAGAAAATATGTAATATTAGACTTGTAGCGGCAATTTTCAAAGCGAAAGTTGTCGCTTTTGGAGGTTAAAATGAAAATATGTAATGGAAAAAGTGTCTTTGGTGGAGTAGCCATTGGAAAAATTTCCGTATATAATAAACAACAACAGCAAATTGAGAGATACCATGTTGAAAATGTAGAAGACGAAATCAAGCGTTTTGAAAAAGCAAAAGAAGAAGCAATGAGCCAGTTAAAAGGTTTGTACGAAAAAGCTCTTGCTGAAGTGGGTGAAGCAAATGCAATGATTTTTGAAGTGCATCAGATGATGTTAGAAGATTTAGACTACAATGAGTCAATCACAAACATGATTTCAACTCAGAAAGTAAATAGTGAATACGCAGTTGGTGTTACAGCTGACAATTTTGCTCAAATCTTTTCATCTATGGATGATGAGTACATGAAAGAACGTGCAGCAGATGTAAAAGATATTTCCGAACGTCTTGTAACTGTACTTTCAGGTAATAATGGTGCTGGTAACGACTTTTCAGAGCCAGTTATTATTTTAGCAGATGATTTAGCACCAAGTGAAACAGTACAGCTTGATAAAGATAAAGTAATTGCTTTCGTTACAAGACAGGGTTCAAGCAATTCTCATACAGCAATTTTGGCAAGAACAATGAATATCCCTGCACTTATTGGTGTTGATGTGGATGTTGATACAAAATACAATGGTGTGAAAGCAGTTGTAGATGGTTTCATCGGAGAATTCATTATCGAACCTGATGCCCAAACAGAGCAGAAGAAGGAAGAAAGACGTCAGGAAGAACTTGAGAAAAAAGCACTTTTACAGCAGATGAAAGGTCAAGAAAACGTTACTTTAGACGGACAGACAATAAATCTGTATGCTAACATTGGAAATGTAGAAGATGTCGCAAGCGTACTTCAAAACGACGCAGGTGGAATCGGCTTATTCCGTAGTGAATTCTTATACTTGGAATCAAACGATTACCCAACAGAAGAAGAACAGTTCACAAAATACCGTCAAGTGGTAGAAACAATGCATGGTAAAAAAGTTATCATTCGAACCCTTGATATCGGTGCTGACAAACAGGTAGATTACTTCAATATGGATAAAGAGGAAAATCCAGCCCTAGGTTATCGTGCAATCCGTATCTGCTTAGATCGCAAAGAAATTTTCCGTACACAGTTACGTGCACTTTTCCGTGCGTCTGCATTCGGTAAATTATCTATCATGTTCCCAATGATTATTTCAGTAAACGAAGTAAAGCAGATTAAAGCTATCGTAGAAGAAGTAAAAGCAGAACTAAGAGAGCAGGGAATTGCTTATTCGGATGATGTAGAACTTGGTATTATGATTGAGACACCAGCTTCCGTTATGATTAGTGATAAACTTGCAAAAGAAGTAGATTTCTTTAGTATTGGAACAAATGACTTAACACAGTATACACTAGCAATTGACAGACAGAACCCTAAACTAGATCCGATCTATGATCCACATCATCTAGCAGTACTAAGAATGATTAAGACTGTTGTTGATAATGCTCATGCAAATGGTATCTGGGCAGGTATCTGTGGAGAGTTAGGTGCTGATTTAGAATTAACAGAGACATTTTTAGCGATGGGCCTTGATGAATTATCAGTATCCCCAAGTTTAATTCTTGGACTTAGAAAAGCAATTCGTAGTACAGATGTAAGCAAAGTTAGAGAAGAAATTTTAGCTAAACTCTAAGTATATTCAAATAAACTAATTATAGAACAGAGCGTGCAAAAATCCTTACAGATTTTTGCACGTTTTTTTTATGCATACATAGATTAATATTGACCATGATTCATAGGTCAGATTGAGAAAGGAGTATTTGCCATATGAATAATAAGTCTTGTGGAACTTGCAAGAATATGGCTTCTAAACCAATGCCTAGAATGCCAAGATGTATGGCTATGAAGCCAGCTTGCAATTCTTGTAATGGAAATAACAACTGTTGTGATAAAAAGACAGATTGCACTTGCAATGTGTTAGGTGATGAAAATATTTGCACGAAAGCTCCTGCTATGTGTGATGGAAGTTGTGGAAATAGCTGCAACAATACATGTGGAAGAAGCAATTGCAATACTAGCAACAATACCTGCGGAAACACCTATAACATGAACTGGGCAAAAAAATATGAGAGCAGCTGCTCAAGAAATTGTGATGACAGTTACGTAATGCCACGTAAATATAAAAAATGCAATAAAGGCTGTGAATTAACATTTGGTGAAGATGTTGATGATCTTCCAATTGGTATGGGCTATGTTCCTTATCAGAAATGGGATTGCAATGTATCCAATGCATGTCAGGGACTTTATGACGGAACTATTTTCCCAGAGCTGGTAAAACCTTTTGTATGTACTTACTGCTATGGAGAAAGGAGCGGTTGTTAACTATGAATGAAGGATGTCGCAAGCAGTTATTAGAGTTTATCTATCAGTTAGATTTTGCAGTAGATGATATTGTGCTTTATCTGGATACTCATCCATGTGACGAAAAAGGTTTAGAGTATTATAACGAGTATAAAGAACTTCGGCAGGAAGCAATTGACGAGTACACCAGGTATTTTGGTCCTATTACTAACGAAAATGTAGTTGGTTGTGATTATTGGAATTGGGTCAGAGATCCTTGGCCTTGGGAAGGAGAATGTTAGTATATGTGGAATTATGAAAAGAAGCTGCAGTATCCAGTAAAAATAACAAAATGTAATCCACAGATGGCACAGGTTATCATTAGTCAGTTTGGTGGACCTGACGGCGAATTAGCAGCGTCTATGCGTTATCTATCACAACGTTACGCTATGCCATACCGCGAGGTTTTAACGGATATTGGAACAGAAGAACTTGCGCATATGGAAATCGTCAGCGCAATTATTTATCAGTTGACAAAAGACTTGTCACCAGAAGAAATTAAAAAATCTGGATTTGATAAATATTATGTAGACCATACATTAGGTTTATGGCCACAGGCTGCAGGCGGCATTCCTTTCAACGCATGTGAATTCCAGAGCAAAGGTGACCCTGTTACAGATTTATTTGAAGACTTAGCAGCCGAACAGAAAGCTCGTTCCACATATGATAACATTTTACGTCTCATCAAGGATCCAGAAGTATGTGACCCTATCAAATTCCTTCGTGAAAGGGAAATCGTTCATTTCCAGAGATTTGGTGAATCTTTAAGATTGGTTCAGGAAAAACTTGATTACAATAACTTCTATTACTTTAATCCAGCTTTTGATAAAGTATGTGCTTGTGATTCGAATAAATAAATTAATAAATGTGCAAAATGAGGTGCTATAACGAATCGTAGAAATTCGTCATAGCACTTCTTTTATTCTGTTTCTTTTTGTGATAGGCTTAGTATTGGAATAGAAAAACCAGGAGGAAAATATATGAAACAGGGAAAATTAAGTGGATTATTAAAGGCTTGTTTGTGTCTGATTATGACATTAGGGCTTATGTTAGTAATGTTTGTAGGCTTTACCATAATTGCAGTTATATCCAAGAATGACTTTTTACTGATTGCTGCTCAACAAAAACAGACAAGTGGTGTGGTATTAAGGTCGGTAGCAGTACTTGCGGGTTCCGTCGTACAGAACATTCCGTTTATTCTGGCACCAAGTATTCTGACTTTATTCATTTGGAAAATGAAATGGTCAGATTTAGGGTATACGTCACTGAAAAGCGACTGGAAGGACTTTTTCACCGGAATCTTGTTAGGGATGGTTGGAATTACAATTGCCTGGATTTTTCTTTTAGGTAGTGGAAGTGTTAAAATAATTGGTGTTACTGGACAATATTTGAAAGCTGTTTTCTTGTATTTTCTGGGTTACATATGGGTTGGATTCGGAGAAGAGACCTTTTGTCGTGGAGGTTTAATGCTGGCACTTAGAGAAACCAAGAGCAAGGCGTTAATCATTGGAGCACCAGCAGTTGTGTTTGGTGCATTACACCTTGGCAATCCTGGCATTAGCGTTCTGGCGTTCCTCAATCTAGTAGGATTCGGCTTGTTTGTGGGATATTGTTTTTATCGTTCGGGTAACATCTGGCTTCCAATCGGCTTTCATATTGCATGGAACTTTGTGCAGGGAAATGTATATGGATTTCATGTCAGTGGAACAACCAATTATAGTATAGTAGAATCAAAAGTATTAAAGGAAACGGTTTTCACAGGTGGAGAGTTCGGACCAGAAGGTGGATTAGGAGTTACAATTGCATTAATTGTAATGTATGTTTTGGCTAAGGTTTATTATCGCAAACGACCAGAAAGTGAGTTTATGAAAGGGTAATAATGAGAAATGAATGTTCTTGAGGGAAAAATTCTTAATATTGCAATATTTGAAAGGGGAAATAAAGATGAAAGTTACTTATAAGGGTTCTATTTTTTTGATTGCGGCTATTTTATGTTTTTCGTTAGTGAGGTGTGAAAACTTGTCAGTATCAGAAAATCAACAAAGAGATATCGAAAATGTAATGGACACGGAAAACATAATAGAAAAAGATGATGAATCGGAACCAAGAATAGGAGAGTTTCCTTTGAGTGAGAGTACCAAGAAATTCCTATTTGGTAAGTGGAAAGTGAAACGACTTTTCGGTTTTTATGAATCATGGAATGATGAATCAGAATATCCAAAGGGGCAAGATATCATTGGGGATGAGCTTATAATTCAGCCTGAAACTTTTTCATCAATGGGATTAAGAAAATATAAAGCTTACCAAAAACGATTAAGTGATCCGTACTATTATGTCTGTGAAAGTTTTAATGATATAGATTCTCTGTATAGAGTTGAAAAATTGCTAATACCAGGGTTAAAAGATGGAGATGAGATTGAAGTGATTAATGTCGCACGTAATACAAATGAGATCCCGGAACCTTTTGGCTTTATCTGTATTGATAATAAAAGGTTGCTTTTATCTATGGAAGCAACTTTATTTGAGCTAGACAAGATTCTTGAATAGAATTTTTTAGAAAAATACATTTTAGTTTACATCTTTGTACAAAGTTCCTTTTTACAAGGTATATACATTCAAAAGGTTAAGGAGGAACAAAATATGCAAAATGTAGTAGATACAAAATTGTCGATAAGAGGAGAAAAATTGATTCAGGGATTTGAAGGATTCTGTTTAAAATTTTATGGTGACTCAAAGGGGTATCCAACAGTTGGATATGGACATTTAATTACATCTAAGGAAAAGTATAATATGATAAATCACTGAAACCAAGAAGAAATAAAGAGGCAGAATTATTTTGCGAGCAGAAACCATATACCCACAAATACAAGGTATACACATTATAATTATACTTTAAAATCAGTTAAAAGGAGCAGTACCCAATCAAGGTACATGCTCCTTTTAATTGCTGGCAGTAGTATCCACAGACTTGCTGTCACTTCGTTAGATGATGCTGCTTTCGTGAATTGTTTTGCTAAGTTGTCGCGTGTACTTTGGCCTTTTCTTCTGCTTCTTCCGCTTCCGCCTCTGCAACGATATCTTCCAGGACATGTATTAAGTCATGAATGTTATTGAGCTGAACGTCTCTTTCTAATATCGCATTCTTCAGATTAATGGATAAGGATTCAAACTTATCACGAATTGCTGGTGCCACATATGACATATCATCACCTCGTTAAAAGTATAACCATTTTCGCATTATTTAATTCGTTTGCTTTTTTCTTGCAGTAAATAAAACAAGGGCACTGTAAACAGCAGCAAATGCAACACCAATAATGTAAGAAGCAGTTATAGGCAAGCCGAAACCGATTTTCGCATTTACAATATAAGTTGCAATGATAAAGGCGTAAAAAGCACCTGGAATTATTGCAATAATAAATGGTTTCTTAGCTCTAAACAGGTAAACAGTAATAATAGCAAATGCAAAAATAGAAATTGCCTGATTGCTCCATGAGAAGTATCTCCATAGAACGTTGAAACCAGAAGCATTTAATTTTGAGAATAATAATATTACAACTACGATTGCACTAAGTGTAAGGCTTAATACAAGACGATTTTGCTTTTTGGACTGATCATAACGCAGGAAGTCACCAACGATTAATCGAAGGGAACGAAGAGCAGTATCACCAGTGGAAATAGGAAGTACAATAACACCGATAATGGCTATCATACCGCCAATTTTACCAAGCATATCTTTAGCAACAAAACCGACCATAGCAACAGGGGTAATGCCTCTGGCATCTGCATATAAGTTCATAGCGCCCATTGCAGCAGCGGCCCAGATCATTGCGATAAAGCCTTCTAAAATCATCATATTATAGAACGTCGTACGTCCCTCTTTTTCATTTGATACGCTACGACCAATCAAAGTAGACTGGGTTGAGTGGAATCCAGACACAATGCCACATGCAACAGTAACGAAGAAAACAGGAAGAATAGGAGTTCCATCAGGATAGATACCTTTCCAGTTAGATAAAGAAACGTTTGTTAATTCATATCCTTTGCCGAAGATACCAAAGAAGATACCCACAGCAGATATCAACAGGATACCTCCAAAGACAGGATAGATTTTCCCGATAATCTTATCAATAGGAAATAAAGTTGCGACTATGTAATAAGCAAAGATAACTCCGTAAATAATCCAGATTACAGGGTTATGTATAGATACATCTGTTATATTTAAAATCTGGGTTGCAAATAAGTCACCAGGAGTAGTAACAAAGACTGCAACTACCAATAATAATAGTAAGCATAAAAATGCATTGTAGAATGCAAACGCCTTTTTGCCTAAATACTTCTCAACAAGTCCAGGCATCTGTAATCCACCTTCACGAATGGAAATCATTCCTGAAAAATAATCATGCAGCGCGCCTCCAAAGACACAGCCTAGTGGGATAAGAAGAAAAGCAATTGGTCCAAATAAGATACCTTGTATCGGTCCAAGAATAGGACCAGTTCCGGCTATATTCAGAAGCTGAATTAAGCAGTTTTTCCATTTTGGCATAGGAACATAATCTACTCCATCTTGTTTGGCGATTGCGGGTGTTTTTCTGTCATCTGGTCCAAAGCACTTCTCGCAGAACTTGCCATAAAAAAAAGCACCTACGAATAGAATGCAAAGACCAATAAGAAATGTTAACATTTGAAATCCTCCTTTATGGTAATAAAGTAATAAAGTATTACAGTGGTATTATACTACCATTGAATTATTATGTAAATAATGGTATTTTATTGATGAAACTAGTGAAAAAAAATTCTAAAAATGCCTTGGAAAAATCGAAGATATTGTATATAATGATAATGACTGCGTTTGGATATTTTGAAAATGGAAAAAAAAGGACGCATTTTTTAAGAGAGATGTTTAATTCAGTTTTGATTGGTGAAAATTAATATAAGTTAAGGCATATCACTTGTCATAACGATTGATGAAGTTGATAGAGAAAGAGAGTGTGAGTTCCACACTTTGTTTTATAGAAAGTTTACCGAAGTTGGACAGTATTTGAAAGGAGTATTATCATCATGTTAAGTTCTGATATTGGAATTGATTTAGGAACCGCAAGTGTTCTTGTTTATATAAAAGGAAAAGGTGTTGTGTTAAAAGAGCCATCAGTAGTAGCTTTTGATAGAGATACTAATAAAATTAAAGCAATCGGTGAAGAAGCAAGATTAATGCTTGGCAGAACACCAGGAAATATCGTTGCAGTTAGACCTTTAAGACAAGGAGTTATTTCTGACTATAATGTTACAGAGAAAATGTTACGATATTTTATACAGAAGGCTGTAGGAAAACAACGTTTCAAAAAACTTAACATTAGTGTATGTGTACCTAGTGGTGTAACTGAAGTTGAGAAGAAGGCAGTTCAAGATGCAACTTACCAGGCAGGTGCAAAGCACGTTGAGATTATTGAAGAACCAATTGCAGCAGCGATTGGAGCTGGCATTGACATTACAAGACCATGTGGTAACATGATCGTAGATATCGGTGGTGGTACATCCGATATTGCTGTTATTTCTTTAGGCGGAACAGTTGTAAGTACATCCATTAAGATTGCAGGTGATGATTTTGACGAAGCAATTGTACGTTATATGAGAAAAAATCATAATCTTTTAATTGGTGAAAGAACTGCAGAAGATATCAAGATTAAAATTGGTACAGCCTACCCAAGAGCTCAAGTTGAGTCTATGGATGTCAGAGGAAGAAACTTAGTTACAGGTCTTCCAAAAACAATTACTGTTACATCAGAAGAAACAGAAGAAGCTTTAAAAGAAGCAACTTCTCAGATCGTAGAAGCTGTTCACAGTGTATTAGAGAAAACTCCACCAGAATTAGCGGCAGATATTGCAGACAGAGGTATTGTATTAACAGGTGGAGGAAGCTTACTAAACGGACTGGAAGCATTAATCGAAGATAAAACAGGAATTACAACAATGACAGCAGAAGATCCTATGACAGCAGTAGCAATAGGAACTGGTAAGTTTGTTGAATTCCTTAGTGGAAAAAAAGAATAATTGATTCTTTCCGGGTCTGTGAATTTTCGCAGGCCTGGTAACCATTGAAAGGAGCTGTAAGATGGTTAGAGGATTATTTACTGCTTATACGGGGATGAACAATGAGCAGAGACGATTAGACGTATTGTCAAACAATTTAGCCAATGCGGCTACAGTAGGCTATAAAGCCGAAGGAGCAACAAATCAAAGTTTTGATAACGTATTAGCTATCAAGATTAACGATTCATCGGAGATGGGCATAGATAGGGCAATTGGAGATTTGTCACTAGGAGTAAAAGTGGGAGAAGTTTATACGGATTACTCACAAGGTTCATTGAGAGAGACAGGCAATACATTTGACCTGGGAATTGACGGAGAAGGTTTTTTTGCTGTTAACGTTGTGAATAAAAATGGTGACAGCGAAACGATGTATACGAGAGATGGAAGTTTTAAAATGACATCAGAGGGATTTATTACGGATGTTGACGGTAATAAATTAATTGGTTCAGGTGGTTATGTTCAAGTACCTACCAACGCAAGTCAGATTTCAATTGATTCTGCCGGTGCTATCTATGCCGATGGTCAATTGATAGATACAATTCAACTAGTCGATTTTGAAGACTATGACTATTTAGCCAAACATGGGACTAATCTTTATCGAGCAGTAGACGGAGCACAGACAAAAGAAGCTACTGGCTTGATTCGACAGGGCTATACAGAACAATCTAACGTAAATTCAGTATCAGAGATGGTAAAATTAATCACGATAACAAGAGCCTATGAAGCAAATCAAAAAGTTATGCAGGCATTTGATTCTACATTACAGAAAGCATGTAATGATATTGGCAGAGTCAAGTAAGGGGGAATATAATACATGGTAAGATCCTTATGGACAGCAGCATCAGGTATGGCGGCACAGCAAACCTATGTTGATACAATTTCGAACAATCTTTCTAATATAAATACAGTTGGATATAAAAAGGAACAGGCTGAGTTTAAGACCTTATTATATCAAAATTTACAACAGAAACAAACAGATGCAGAAGGCAATCCAAAACCAGTTAGTGCACAAGTTGGTTTAGGTGTTAGAACAGCAGCAATCACATCTCAGTTCATGCAAGGAAGTTTAACAGCTACAGGTAATGTTGCTGACTTTGCAATTGAAGGTGAAGGCTTCTTCATGGTTCAATTACAGGATGGCAGTATTGGATATACAAGAAATGGTTCTATGAAATTTATGATAGGAAATGACGGATTGACATTAGCTGATTCTGAAGGTAATCTGGTACTAGATTCGACTGGATCGCCAATCGTATTCCCAGAGGGAATGTCTTCTTCTAAGATAACAATTGACGCAACAGGCAGAATCATGTATCCGGATGCAGATAACAATGTCACTGCAACAGGAGTTCAGATTGGTATTGTACAGTTTTCCAATCCAGCAGGTTTAGAAAAGATTTATGGCAGTCTTTTAAAAGAAACCGATGCATCTGGAGTGCCAATCATAGAAGCAGCATCTGTGGGAATCGCAAAAAGCAAGATTCATCAAGGGTATTTAGAGGCATCTAATGTACAGGCAGTTGATGAGATGGTTAACCTAATTGTTGCTCAGAGAGCTTATGAGATGAGTTCTAAGGCAATTACAGCTTCTGACGAGATGCTAAAACAAGCAAATAATCTAAGACAATAGTCTAAAAACTCTAGATTAACTGTTACTTGAGATTGGAGGTAAAAATGTCATTATCTATAGATGGAAGTAGTTACTTAAATGTGTTACAATCTACAGGGACGATTACCAATGGAAAAGCAGAAAACTTAGAAGGTACACTTAGTAATACCAATGTGGAAGATGCTACAGACCAAGAATTAATGGATGTCTGTAAGAACTTTGAAACATATTTTGTGCAAAAAGTTTTCGAAGAAATGAAAAAAACAGTTCATAGTTCAGATGATGATAACAGTTACATGCAGTACTTAGGTGATATTTACACAGAAGGAATTGCAAAAGAAGTAACAGAGAGCCAGGACTTGGGTCTTGCGAAAACACTTTATGAATCTATGAAGAGAAACAAATTATAAATGTTAGAAAGCGTCCATTTTATGGGCGCTTTTTATATGAGAGAAGACCTTCAATACATAAGTGCAGATGCACTTTGGATACAATTTAAGAGGAATTGAGGAGAAAATAGTGGCAGAGATATTTCAAGGATATGTAGAGAAGATTGTATTCCGGAATAAAGACAATGGATATACAGTTCTAGGGTTATCAGCAGAGGGTGATGAGATTACTTGCGTTGGAACATTTTCCTATATTAATGAAGGAGATTTTATAGAAGTACGTGGAGAAGTGATTGCACATGCGGTTTACGGAGAACAGCTGAAAGTGGAAAGTTATGTAATAAAAGAACCAGAAGATGACCTCTCCATAGAGCGTTATCTTGGCTCAGGTGCTATCAAAGGGTTAGGCCCAGGATTAGCGGGCAGGATTGTACGAAAGTTTGGCAAAGATACATTTCATGTTATTGAAAATGAGACAGAACGCCTTGCAGAAGTAAAAGGAATCAGCATGCGAATGGCACAGGAAATCGGAATACAGTTTGAAGAGAAAAAGGAAATGCGTAATGCGATGATTTTCTTGCAGCAGTACGGCATTAGTCTTGCATTTTCAGTGAAAATTGTAGAAACTTACGGACAGTCACTATATGAAATTATCAAGCAGAATCCATACAAACTTGCAGAAGACATATCAGGAATCGGTTTCCGTTTGGCAGATGATATTGCTACAAAAGCAGGTGTTATGACGGATTCAGATTATCGTGTAAAAGCAGGTATCCTTCACGTATTAACCCAGGCTGGTAATAACGGACACGTCTTTCTTCCGAAAGAGAGAATGCTTTCCATGGCAAAAGAACTGTTAGGGGTAGAAGAAGAGAAAATTGAACATCAGTTAATCGATATGGTGATGGAGAAAAAAATCGTAATCAAACAAGATGAAGAGCAGGAACGAATCTACTCTTCTGTGTATTATTATACAGAATTAAATGTGGCGCGAATGCTTCTTGACTTGAACATCCCATATACCATTTTACGGGAGGAAATCGAAAAGAGACTTTTAAGCTTTCAGAAGTATCACAACATCCAGTTAGATGACATGCAGAAAACAGCGGTCATAGAGGCAGCCAGAAATGGTGTCCTTGTAGTAACAGGTGGTCCTGGTACAGGTAAGACGACTACTATTAATGCCATCATCAGATTCTTCGAATCAGAAGGTATGGATATTCTTTTAGCAGCACCGACAGGACGAGCAGCAAAACGTATGTCAGAAACAACAGGCTATGAGGCTCAGACGATACATCGTCTGTTAGAAATTTCAGGGGGAATGGAAGGTTCCGAGAAGGGAACCCATTTTGAACGAAATGAAACTAATCCACTGGAAACAGATGTAATTATTATAGATGAAATGTCCATGGTAGATATCAGTCTAATGTGTTCCTTGTTAAAAGCGATTGTAGTAGGAACAAGATTAGTCCTGGTAGGAGACGTGAATCAGCTTCCGAGTGTTGGCCCTGGAAATGTACTTCGTGACATTATTGACTCAGGAGCTTTTCCAGTCGTAAAACTTACTAAAATCTTTAGACAGGCAGCGGAAAGTGATATTATCGTCAATGCCCATAAGATTAATGCAGGTCAGCCAATCAGTATGGATAACAAGAGCAGGGATTTCTTCCTATTACAGCGTGACAATGCCAATGTCATTATAAATGTTCTGTTACAGCTTATTACACAGAAACTTCCTAAATATGTAGATGCTACTCCTTATGATATTCAAGTGCTGACACCGATGCGAAAAGGAGAGCTGGGAGTAGACAGGCTCAATCAGATTTTACAGCAGTACCTGAATCCGCCGAGTGAAGACAAGAAAGAGAGAGAAACAACCCAAGGACTTTTCCGAGAAGGGGACAAGGTCATGCAGATAAAAAACAATTATCAGATAGAATGGGAGATTAAGAATGATAGAGGGTTTCAGCTAAACAGTGGAACTGGAGTGTTTAATGGGGACTGTGGAATTGTAAGAGAGATTAATCCGTTTGCTGAGACTCTTACAGTTGAGTTTGAAGAAGGAAAGACGGTGCAGTATGGATTCTCTATGCTGGATGAATTAGAATTGGCTTATGCGGTGACCATCCATAAGTCGCAGGGTAGTGAGTATCCTGCTGTTGTGATGCCTCTGCTGACAGGGCCGAGAATGTTGTTTAATCGGAATCTTTTGTATACTGCGGTTACTAGGGCGAAAAAGTGCGTAACGATTGTAGGGAAGAAGGATACGGTGGAAATGATGATTGCGAATGAAAGTGATCTGAGGAGGTATTCTAGCTTGGATTTGCAGATTAGGGGGATGTATGAAGGGGTGGAGAGAGAATAGGGATAATTGCTTTGACAGTTGAAAAGCCATAAATAACTGCTATAACCCTTGCAACATAAGGATTATAGCAGTTTCCTTATACATCACGAAGTATAGTAATTTAATAAACCTCAAGATATGAAATAAATCTTAACTAAATGTTGTTTCACATGATTTTTAGCGATAAGGAGGCACTTTTAAGCCTTTATAATGCAATCTAATCTACCAATGCGAAATTTGTTTTACATATCCAGAGAATTAGAATTGCGGGTAACGATGCTGAACATTAATTTGGGCAAAAACAGAGAACTTATGAAAAAATGTAAGAAGTTATTTGAATATATGCAGTATGTAGAAAAAGTGCGTAAGTATACATCCATTATGAGTATTAACCAAGCAATAGAAAAGGCTGTGGATGAGAGCATTAAGGAAGGTATACTGGCCGACTTTTTATTAAAGAATAAAGCGGAGGCGATTCAGATGAGTATCTTTGAATATGACGAGGAAAAAGAGATGAAGATAATTCGAGAGTGTCCCTTTCGCCTGCACCATTCTAATAATATACGTGCATTTTTTTACTCAATAGGTTATAATTAGAATAAGACGGTTAATTAATAGGTTAATAGAATTAAAGTAGAAAGGGACATCATTCGGCAGAAAGATGTGAAAAGTGGTGAGATAGTTATGGGTAATAACATTTTAGTCATTATGGCAGCTGGCATGGGAAGTCGTTTTGGTGGTATCAAACAACTTGAACCAGTAGGACCAAGCGGAGAAATTATTATGGATTATTCCATATTCGATGCTATAAAAGCGGGATACAAAAAAGTAGTATTTATTATTCGTAAGGATTTAGAAAAAGACTTTAAAGAAGTAATAGGCAATCGCTTGGCAAAACATATTGAAGTAGAATATGTGTTTCAGGAGTTAGATAATCTTCCGGAGGGATTTACACTACCAGAGGGAAGAACAAAGCCATGGGGAACAGGTCAAGCAATCATGAGCTGTATTGGAAAAATAGATGCACCATTTACAGTAATTAATGCAGACGATTATTATGGGAAAGAAGGTTTCCGTATTATCAATGAATTCTTGAGTAACCCAAGTGAATCTGATAAGAAATATCACTTCTGTATGGCAGGATTTTTACTAGGTAATACTTTAAGTGAAAATGGAACTGTAACAAGAGGTGTATGTTCAGTTAATAAAGGCGGTGTATTAGAGACTGTTACAGAAACACATGAGATACGCCCAGCAGGAGATAAGGCAATCGCAACAGAAGACGGAAAAGATTTTGAACTGTCATTAGATTGCCCTGTATCTATGAATATGTGGGGATTCACACCAGATTTTCTAGATGAATTGAAGAGTCGTTTTGTAAGCTTTCTTGAAAATGTGAAGGAAGGTGATTTGAAAGCAGAATACCTTTTACCACAAATTGTTGACGATTTGATTAAAGAGGGAAAAGCAGAAGTTACTGTATTAAATACAAACGATAAATGGTTTGGTGTAACTTATAAAGAGGATAAACAAACAGTTGTTGACTCATTCCGTAAATTAGTTGACGAAGGTGAATATCCAGAGCGTCTTTTTGATTAGGAAGTGAACAGGATACGAATTGGCATGAAGTAATGTTGGACTTAGTATTTCCTAGAAGATGCGCTATCTGTGGTAATATCTGTATACCAAAGGAACATATGGTGTGTAGAGAGTGTCAATCAAAACCGTTAATAATTCGTGAGCCTAGATGTAAGAAGTGTAGTAAACCTATAGCAAGCGGAGAATTGGAATACTGTTATGATTGTGACAGCAAGGAGTTTCACTATAATAGGGGAATCTCCTTGTGGTTATATGATGAAGTGATGAAACAGTCAATCATTCGTTTTAAATATAAAGGATGTAAGGAATATGTCAATTTTTATGTAGATGAAATTGTGAAACATTTAGGTGATGAAATTAGAATGATTACACCAGATGTACTCTTGCCTGTTCCAGTACATAAAACTAGACAAAGACAAAGGGGATATAATCAAGCAGAATTACTTGCGGAAGAATTGGGGCGTCAGTTGAATATAAAGGTAAAGACCGATGTATTAATTCGAACTGTCAAAACGCAGCCACAGAAAGAACTGAGCAATGTGGAAAGAATGAAAAACTTAGAGAAAGCATTTGCGGTTTCGGAGAAATATGGAAGTACTATGAGTAAGTTTCATAAACTTATGTTAATTGACGATATATATACCACAGGAAGTACTATTGAGGCTTGTGCAAAGGTTTTACAGAGAGCAGGAGTTAAGGAAATTTATTTTCTTACACTTTGCATTGGTGAAGGATTTTAGGAGGTGTTTTAATGGAAGTAAGGAATTGTAAAGGTTGTGGACGCTTATTTAATTACATTGGTTCTACACCATTATGCCCTGCATGTATGAAAAAGTTAGATGAAAAGTATGCCCAGGTGAAAGAATATATTTATGACCATCCAGGTGCATCAATTAATGAAGTATCAGAAGAAAACGACGTTTCAGTTAATCAGATAAAGAAGTGGATTAGAGAAGAAAGGTTAAGTTTTTCAGATGACTCCCCAGTAGGCATTGCCTGTGAAGGATGTGGCAAAATGATTAAAACCGGACGATTCTGTAAGGAATGTAAAATCAGAGTTGCCAACGAAATAGAGAGTTACAGAGAAAAACCGAAGATTTCTGGTGTAAAGAAAGACACAAGAGAAAACGCAAAGATGAGATTCTTGCAATAACTAAAAACGAGCCCCTGCACTTTGAATTTTGCAGAGGCTCATTTTCATTTTATAGTATAAATACCATCTGATTTAATTTCGATTTTTTTATCTTTGTATAAATGCCCGATTGCACGCTTAAATGCATTCTTGCTCATTTGGAAACGCTCTTTGATTTCATCAGGAGTCGACTTATCGTGAAGTGGTATAAATCCACCAGATTTCATTAACTCCCTGTAGATAACCAAAGCATCAGAATCCATTTGAACAAAGGCTTTTTCTTGTAGACTTAAGTCCAAACGTCCATCTTCTTTTACTTTTGTAACACGTGCAGATATAAGTTCACCTACACGAAGAGTTCTGTGTATCTCTTTGTTAGGAATCATAGCAGAGTATTTATTATCAACTGCTACATATGCACCAAAGCTTTCAATTACTTCATAGACAACACCGTTAACACGGTCATCCTTTTTATAAGGAGAGTTGTTTTGAAGATATTCGTATACATTCATTGTTGCACATAAACGACTTGATTTATCAAGGTAAAGAGCAACTAGAATCTGCTGTCCTTCTTTTAAAGGGCGAGTCTGCTGTTTATATGGCAAGAATAAATCCTTGGTTAATCCCCAATCAAGGAATGCTCCAATTTTATTCACTTCTTTTACTGTTAAAATGCAAGTATCACCAAGTTCCATAGGAGGATACTTCATTGTTGCGATAGGGCGATCTTCGGAATCGCGGTAAATATATACGGATAAACTATCACCAACCTGCATATCTTCTGTGGTTTCGCCTTTTGGTAATAAAACGCGTTCATTTGTATCACCATTTGGCTCTACAAGGTAAACACCGAATTTTGTGTCCTTATTAATTTTTAAAGTTTGAATTTTCCCGATTTGTAACATGTTTGCCTCCTTAACTTACAAATTCCAAAAGTGCGAACGGTTTACCATTCGCATCGGTGAGGGATATAGTACAGACTGTTTCGGTAGTGTGTACCAGTGGATAAATAATGTCACCAATCTTAGCTGCATTGCGATATTCCACGCGGATCTCAGTGGAATAGAAATGCTCCGGCAGGTAATTCTGTGCAAGTTTTACATATTGGCCGTTATTTACGTGGTTATTACTATCAATGTAAGAAGGTAGAACAGAAAAAGGTTCATGCTTGTCTATATCTTTTGGAAGCAGTATCTTTCCTTTCTTGTAATCCATGTTGAGTCTCTCGTCAATACCGTATGGGGCAGAATCTTCTGCAGTTACTCGAGCGGGTTTATTCGTTTCCGTATCTATATATATCCAGGAAGAGTCTGCAACAGCATACATTTCACCAGATGCATCTGTCATTGCAAAATTACGATACCCCATAAATCCCTTAATTGAGTAGGGATATGTAGAAATCGTTACTTCTTCATATACTTTTGGATAGCGAAAAACTTTTACTTGCCAGGAGCATAATATCCAAGTCTTTTTATGTGCTTGGAAATATTCAAGTCCAAGTCCAACTTCTTCCGAATGAAACATGCTACAGTCCTGAAAATAGTTAATAACAGAAGCCATATCTAAATGTCCTGTTTTGTCCACTTCACTAAAACGAATACGACTTTTAAAGCTATACATGATTATCTCCTTATTACCGTGATTCTATTATTATATCATTTTTAATAAAAAAAACTAGTGAAATAGAAAAAAAGATGCGTTATAATGGGAAAGTGCTGAATGGAAGAATCCAGCAATAAAATAAGTTGAAAGGTCGGGTTATAGATGAAAAAAGTAATTAGTACAGATAAAGCGCCTCAGGCAATAGGACCATATTCACAGGCAATTGAATTTAACAATATGATTTTCACATCAGGTGTTATTCCAGTTAATCCTGAGACCAATGAGTTAGTTACAGGAACAATAGAAGTGCAAGCAGAGCAGGCAATAAAAAATCTTGCTGCACTATTAAAAGAATCTGGTTCCAGTACTGATAACGTGATTAAGACAACTGTTTTTATTAAAGATATGAATGATTTTGCCAAAGTGAATGAAATTTATGCATCCTATTTCAAAAAGGACTGTCCAGCAAGATCTTGTGTAGAAGTTGCAAGACTTCCGAAAGATGTTTTAATTGAAATTGAAGCAATTGCATATAAATAGAAGGACGGAGAATACTTGCCGGTGTGTAAGTATTCTCTGATTATGTAGAATGGAAAATGGAATAGACTATGAGAGATATAAAAGAAATAAATGAACTGTTTATGCTAACAGTTATTACAGCACTAGTTGGTTCTTATGCCTTTGTAACACTAGGATTTAATAAGGGTGGATATTTTATTTCACTTCTTTATAGCCAGTTTATATTGGTATTGCCGACGCTTGTTTACGTAGTGAAAAGAAAGGTCAACGTCAAAGAAATGTTCCGATATCATAAGATTAAGATAGGAACAGTATTTCTAAGTATATTATTTGCGTTCTTAATTATGCCATTAATGCAAGAAATCAACTTAATTTCAATGCTATTTGCCAGAAATGAGATTTCAAGTAAGATTTACTCAATCACAGAAGGAAAAACTTTTGTAGTTAGTGCTTTCGTAATTGCTGTAATTCCTGCTTTTTTGGAAGAGAGTGTATATAGAGGATGTTTTTTTAATGCTTATAGTAAGAAATCACCTTTGAAAGCTATTTTCCTGAGCGCATTGTTTTTTGGTCTGATGCATTTAAATTTTAATCAGTTTTCTTATGCATTTGCAATGGGAATGATTTTTTGCTTCTTAGTAGAAGGAACGGATTCCATATTTACTTCTATGATTGTACATTTTGTAATAAATTGTTCTTCGGTTGCAATGATTTATCTAGTGCCTATTATGCAGAAATATATTAGCTCACAAACAGGAACGACACTAATATTTAACCAGGATGTGAATGTTATTTCAACCAAGTCACTGCTCCTTGGAATTTGTATTTATGGGATTATAGCTGTCTTTACAACAGTGCTTGCAGTCCTTATTTATATCATTATGATAAAACATGAAGGCAGATTAGAACATGTAAAGAAAATGTTTCAAAAAGGTTCAGGGGCAGGAACATCAGAGGAAAAAGAGAGTTTTATCTCTCTTCCGTTAATTATTGCTGTTGTTATTTGTGTAGCGTATATGATTTTAAATGAACTTGTATAGGTAAACGCCTGTTAATAGTGAGTTATTAGCAGGCGTTTTTAGTTGATAGAAAATTCCGTTATACTTCATTTCCTATCGACTAAAAAGCCCCTAAAGGACAAGGGCGATATGTATGTGTTTATAACTGTCGAACAGAACAGAGTCCATGTGGATAGCGTTGAAAATTATAAGGATGTTGACACTATGTCATAAGTTTGTTATAATTGTTACAAAATGATTAAGTGACTTTTAACAAATGTAATGTTTTTTAATATATGGAGGATAGTAATGAGAAGTAACAAATTGAGAAGGACAATACTTGGTGCAGGTATGGCAATGGCAATGAGTGTTTTAGCAATACCACAGACAGCTAGTGCAGCAGCACTATCAACCGACACAGCGTTAGCAGGAATTTCAATCGTATTAGACAAATTCTGTGACGACAATAACGAAAGTGAAGCAACAGTTGCGAAAATTGTTGAGCCAAAAGCTGCTAATGCAAGTACAACTTCAGAAACACAACCAAGTGCAGAAGTTGAAAAAGAACAAACAGAACAAACAGAAGATACAGCCAAGGCAGAGAAGAAAGAAGAAAAGGTTTCTAAGTATGCTGATGTTGGTATTTCTATTGCCAATAATTACGTTAATATTAGAAAGAAACCAAACACAGAAAGTAGAATTTTGGGTAAATTATACAAAGGTTCTGCAGCAAGGATTCTAAAAAGACAAGGAGACTGGGTTAAGATTGAGTCTGGCCGTTGTAGAGGCTGGATCAATTCAGAATTCTTAGCAATTGGTTTTGATGCAGAAGAATTGGAAGATAAATATGGTACAAAGTGGGCAACGGTTACAACTACTACCTTATTTGTACGTGAAAAGAAAAGTACAAAATCCACTGTGTTAACAATGGTTCCTATTGATGAAACTTTTGAAGTTAAGAAAGAGTATGATGGTTGGGTTAAAATTGTTGTAGATGAAGGAGAACAGGCAGATAATTCTACAGTTGGTTTCGTATCCAAAGACTATGTTGATATGAGTGTAACATTTGATGAGGCTATCTCTATTGCTGAAGAAAGAGCAGAAGCTCGTAGAAAAGCAGAAGCAGAAGCAGCTTTAGCAGCAGCTCAAGCAGAACAAGCAGCTCGTGAGCAACAACAGGCAGCTTCTAATAGCTCAAGTTCATCAAGTTCTAGTGCGAATAAGAACAGTTCATCAAGTTCAAGCAGTAGTTCATCAAGAACAAGTTCATCAAGCTCAAGTAGTAATTCATCAAGCTCAAGCAGCAGTTCATCAAGCTCAAGCAGTAATTCATCAAGCTCAAGCAGCAGTTCATCAAGCTCAAGTAGCAGTTCTTCTAGTTCAAGTAACAGTGGAAGTGCTTCAGGAAGTGCCATTGCTACATTTGCCCAGAAGTTTGTAGGTAATCCATATGTTTATGGTGGTACAAGCTTAACTGGTGGAGCAGACTGTTCTGGTTTTACTCAAAGTGTTTATAGAAACTTTGGAATCAGCATTCCAAGAACATCTTCAGAACAATCCGGTTCTGGTAAAAGTGTAAGCGTTTCATCAGTTCAACCAGGTGACTTGATTTTCTATGCTAAAAATGGTTCAATTAACCACGTTGCTCTATATATTGGAGGTGGACAGGTTGTTCATGCAAGTAATCCAAGAACAGGTATTAGAATATCTAACATGTATTACAGAACACCTTCCTGTGCTAGACGTTACTGGTAATAGTATTACTCTATACTAAAAAAATATTCTTAATGTTTACTATATAGTAAAAACCCTTAGCCGAAAACAAAGGTTAGGGGTTTTTGTCGTACTATTTTTTAGAAGGGACTTGTTTTATAGTAAATTGTTTGTATTTTATTCTGATTCGTCAGACAATTTACAATGTGAAAACGACATTTTTGTTATGATTATCAAAGAATGAAGTCAAAATGCACAAAAATTAGCAAGAGTACTCGTGAAAATGCCTGTTTCCAATAGGTTACCATGTGGATATGTGAAAAAGAAATCCACATAGCTTGTTCCTTGTTTTCTTTGATTTTTGAGTTATACACCAAGTTATCCACATTATCCACCGGTGGATGTGTGAATAACTATGAGGATAAAAGGTTGTCAATATCGAATGTTTGTTTTGTTTTATTTGTCATAAGAGTATATTAAGTTCTTAAAACCAGTTAATTTAGAATACTTATTAAGTTGTCGGACAATTTAATAAATGAACTGAAATATAAGTATAAATAATATTAGATGTATGTAAAATGATTCTTAAGAATAGGTAACTTACTTGAAAATTTAAAGTGTTATGGTATAATGTCTTTGTACTTAAATTATTAATTATTACATCCTTTTGGGACATGTTAATTAATAAAAAAAAGACAAAAGGAGTTGGTTCGTATGCGTTATATTATTAGTGGAAAGAACATTGATGTGACTGATGGTTTAAAATCAGCTATTTATGAAAAGATAGGTAAGCTGGAAAAGTATTTCACTCCTGATACAGAAGTACACGTTACACTAAGTGTAGAGAAGGAAAGACAAAAGATTGAAGTTACGATACCTATGAAAGGCAATATCGTAAGGGCAGAACAAGTATCCGAAGATATGTACGTATCAATTGATTTAGTCGAAGAGATAATTGAACGACAGCTTAACAAATATAAGAATAAAATTCTTGAACAAAAACAGGCAGCTGTAAACTTTAATAAATCATTTGTAGAAGAAGAGATTGATGAAGAAGAAGAGGATGAAATCAAAATCATTCGTACTAAAAGATTCGCAGTAAAACCTATGGACCCTGAAGAAGCATGTGTTCAGATGGAATTGCTCGGACATAGTTTCTTTGTTTTCCGTAATGCGATTACAGATGAAGTTAATGTAGTTTATAAAAGAAAGGCCAATACATACGGCTTAATAGAACCAGAATTCTAAGAGATACTAAAAGGAGCCCAGGAACGAGGGGCTCCTTTTTTTAAAACCTATGCATACCTGAATGTCTTTTTGGAAAAAATAAGTTGATTGATTTTCTACACAATGGTACAATGTAATATGGGTTATAGAAAATAAAATTATGTGGAGGCAGCATTGTTACCTCTATTAAAAAAGAGTACAGGAGTGAAGCTAATGAGTATTATTACAAAGCTTTTTGGAACGCACAGTGAGCGCGAATTGAAGTATGTCTATCCTATAGTTGATCGTATAGAAGCACTTGATGAAGAATTTCAAGCATTAACAGATGAACAACTAAAAGCAAAGACGGAAGAATTCAAATCCAGGTTAAACAATGGTGAAACGTTGGACGATATTCTAGTTGAAGCATATGCTACAGTAAGAGAGGCGGCTTCTCGTGTTTTGAATATGAAACATTACCGTGTTCAGTTGATTGGCGGTGTTATTCTACACCAAGGAAGAATTACTGAGATGAGAACAGGTGAAGGAAAGACGCTTGTGGCTACTCTGCCAGCTTACTTAAATGCTCTTGAAGGAAAAGGTGTTCATATTGTAACAGTCAACGACTATCTAGCTAAACGTGATGCGGAAGAGATGGGACAGGTTCATCAGTTCTTAGGACTTACTGTAGGCTGTATCTTAAACAGTATGGATAACGACGAAAGAAGAGCAGCATATAACTGCGATATTACGTATGCTACTAACAATGAATTAGGTTTTGATTACTTAAGAGATAATATGGTCATTTATAAAGAACAATTAGTGCAAAGAGACTTGCATTATGCCATAATCGATGAGGTTGACTCCATTTTAATTGATGAAGCAAGAACCCCACTTATTATTTCTGGTCAAAGCGGAAAATCCACTAAGTTATATGAGGCATGTGATATTCTGGCAAGACAGTTAGAAAGGGGTACTGAAAAAGAGTTAAGTAAGATGGATGTCTTAATGAAAGAAGACAATGAAGAAACAGGTGACTTTATCGTTAATGAAAAAGATAAAGTAGTATCTCTAACAGAACAGGGTATCAGTAAAGTAGAGAAGTTTTTCCACTTGGATAACTTTGCAGATCCAGAAAATCTTGAGATTCAACATAACATTATTTTAGCATTACGTGCAAACTATTTAATGTTCCGTGATAAAGATTATGTAGTAAAAGATGATGAAGTTCTAATCGTTGACGAATTTACTGGACGTATTATGCCAGGAAGACGTTATTCAGATGGCTTGCATCAAGCAATTGAAGCAAAAGAACATGTAAAAGTTAAGAGAGAAAGTAAGACTTTAGCAACAATTACTTTCCAGAACTTCTTTAATAAATATAAGAAAAAATCAGGTATGACAGGTACTGCTATTACAGAAGAGCAAGAATTCCGTAACATTTATGGTATGGATGTAATAGAAGTTCCTACAAACCTTCCAGTGGCAAGAATTGACTATCAAGATGCTGTTTATAAGACTAGAAAAGAGAAGCTGAATGCTATCGTAGAGGAAATCACAGAATGCTATCAGAAGGGACAACCAGTCTTGGTTGGTACTATTACAATTGAAGCATCTGAGGAAATAAGTGCATTACTGAAAAAACGTGGTATTCCACATAAAGTCTTAAATGCAAAATTCCATGAGCTAGAGGCTGAAATTATAGCAGATGCAGGACAAAAAGGCGCTGTTACAATTGCTACTAATATGGCAGGTCGTGGTACAGATATTAAACTTGGAGAAGGTGTTCAGGAATTAGGCGGATTAAAAATAATCGGTACAGAACGTCATGAATCAAGGCGTATTGATAACCAGCTACGTGGTCGTTCAGGACGTCAAGGAGATCCAGGTGAATCCAGATTTTATTTATCATTAGAAGATGATTTACTTCGTCTGTTTGGATCTGAACGATTGATGACAGTATTCAATTCATTAGGATTCCCAGAGGGTGAACCAATTGAGCATAAAATGTTAAGTAATACAATTGAAAAGGCTCAGAAGAAGATTGAGAATAATAACTATGGTATTCGTAAGAACTTACTTGACTATGATGAAGTAAACAATGAACAGCGTGAAATTATTTATGCTGAAAGAAGAAAAGTATTAGATGGCGAAAGCATGCGTGATACAATCTACAAGATGATTGCTGATGTTGTAGAAAGAACAATTGATCGAGTTATTAACGATGAGCAAGACTCAGAAGAATGGGATATGAAAGAACTGAATGAACTTATGCTTCCTATTTTCCCAATGGAAGAAATAACTCTAACAGAAGAAGAGTTAAAACACATGAAGAAGAAGGAATTAGTTCAAAAGTTAAAAGAAAAAGCAGTTAAGATTTACGAAGAAAAAGAAGCTGAATTCCCAGAAGCTGAACAGATTCGTGAAGTTGAACGTGTTCTTTTACTTAAAGTAATCGACCATAAATGGATGGATCATATCGATGATATGGATCAGTTGCGTCAGGGAGTTGGATTACAGGCTTACGGTCAAAAAGATCCAGCAGTTGAGTATAAGTTTATGGGATATGAAATGTTTGAGGAAATGACACAAGCAATTGCAGAAGAAACTGTAAAAGCGTTGATGCATGTTCGTATTGAACAGAACATTGAAAGAGAGCAAGTTGCACAAGTAACAAGCACAAATAAAGATGAAACAGCTGTAAAGGGACCTGTTCGAAGAACGGAAAGAAAAGTACAACCAAATGATCCTTGTCCTTGTGGAAGCGGCATCAAATACAAATTCTGTTGCGGCAAGAAAGTAATTTAATTAAAGATAAAATAATACCTAAAAAAGCACAGAGAGAGGGGCGATTACGTGGTTGAGTTAGATCAATATAAATATAAACTAGCTAATTTTAAAGAACCGTTGCAAGAAGTGGGGGATTCACTTTGACCTGGCAAACAAGGTTTTAAGAATAGAAGAATTAGAAAAAGAGATGGAAGGTCCAGGTTTCTGGGATGATACAGATAAGTCACAAAAGGTGATGAAGGAACTTAAAAGCTTGAAAGGAACAAAGGAACGATATGAATCACTATGCAGTGCATATGAGGATATTGAAACTTTGTTAGAGATAGGGTATGAAGAAAATGATATATCTTTGATTCCTGAGATAGAATCTTCTTTAAGTGATTTTATAGATGATTTGGAAGACTTACGCATATCCACACTTCTTTCTGGTGAGTATGACAGCAATGATGCTATTTTGCGACTTAATGCTGGTGCCGGAGGAACTGAAAGTTGTGACTGGGCAAGCATGTTATGCAGAATGTATCAAAAGTGGGCAGATAAAAAAGGTTTCACTTGTGAAATAATTGATTATCTAGATGGTGAAGAAGCTGGAATAAAGTCAGTTACTTTGGAGATTCGAGGCCAGAATGCTTATGGATATTTAAAGTCAGAGCGTGGTGTACACCGTCTAGTGCGTATATCGCCGTTTAATGCTGCTGGTAAGAGGCAAACATCCTTTGTTTCATGTGATGTAATGCCAGATATAGAAGAAGATATTGATATCGAAATTGCAGATGAAGATATTCGTATTGATACCTATCGTTCAAGTGGAGCGGGTGGTCAGCATATCAATAAGACATCTTCAGCTATAAGAATCACACACTATCCTACTGGTATTGTAGTTCAATGTCAGAATGAACGTTCTCAATTTCAGAATAAGGACAAAGCAATGCAAATGCTGAAAGCAAAACTTTATATGTTAAAACAAGAAGAGAATCAGCAGGCAGAAGCTCAAATCCGAGGTGAAATAAAAGAGATAGGCTGGGGAAGCCAGATACGTTCGTATGTTATGCAGCCATATACCTTAGTAAAGGATCATAGAACAAATGAAGAAATCGGTAATGTAAACAATGTCTTAGATGGGAATATCGATCCTTTTATAAATGCTTATTTAAAGTGGACAGTAAGCAGGTAGATATACTTCTGAAAGGCAAAGCAGTAAATGCTTTTTTGAATGGAGGTAAGTATGGCAATGAAAAAACAAATTATATTTTGCATTGGTGAGGGAACTTATGGAATTGATGTAAGTAAGGTAATGGGAATTGAAAAAGATATTCCTGTAGTTTCAATTCCAAATGCACCAGCATGTGTAAAGGGAATAATCAATTTAAGAGGCGATGTAATTCCGGTATTCAGTTTAAGAGAAAAATTTCATATGCCGACTGATGTAAAATTAGATACAAAAGAATTAGTAATTGCAAAATCACGAGGAGTTGTGATTGCGATTGAGGTTGATTTGGTAAAAGAAATTGCAGAGCTGGACGATAGTAAAATTGGTCCAGCACCAACAATTATTAAAGGTGAAGGAACAGAATATATTGATTCTGTGGCACAAGTAGATGATGGACTGGTTATTATTTTAGATTTAGATGGCTTATTGGATAATGAACAGGCGGACCATCTACAAACAATAGTAGAAAATCAGCAGTAGAAAGAGTTCTATATAAGACCTCCATATTTTTATTCTGGGTAATTTCTTACTTGGAACAAGGATATGGAGGTTTTTCCTTTTGTTACTTGCAATCTTAGAAAAACTATGATAAGATATCTCTCGTGGAAGAACAAGTGTGTTTCCTGTACATACATAAATATTGCAAGGTGCAATTCAGGGGTGATGGAATGAAAGAAAATAAAAAATACTTTTTAGTAAAAGAGAAGGCATTGCCAGAAGTACTTTTGAAAGTAGTGGAAGCGAAACGATTACTTGATGCTAAAAGTAACATTACAATTCAGGAAGCAACGGATAAAGTTGGCATAAGTCGCAGTTCTTTTTATAAATATAAAGATGACATATTTCCATTTCATGAAAATGCAAGGGGAAAGACAATAACATTTATGTTGCAGATGGATGATGAACCGGGTTTGTTATCCACTGTTTTAAATATAATCGCAGAACATAAAGCTAATATTCTAACAATACATCAAAGTATACCGGTGAATGGAATCGCTTTGCTTACAACAAGTGTTCAGATTCCACCACAAATATTTGATGCGGAAGTTATGATTGAGGAAATTGAGCATCTTAATGGAATACATTCACTAAAGATATTAGCAAGAGAATAATTAAGGAGGCGCGATATGATAAATATTAGTGTTTTAGGTTATGGTACGGTTGGTTCGGGTGTAGTAGAAGTTCTTAACACAAACCAAGAAAGTATTAACAAAAAAGCAGGAAATGAGATTAATGTAAAGTATGTACTAGATTTGCGTGATTTTGAGGGAGACCCGATTCAAGAAAAGGTAGTACATGATTATAGTGTGATTGTCAATGACCCAGATGTACAGATTATTGTTGAGACGATGGGAGGAACGAATCCTGCATATCAGTTTGTAAAAGAAGCACTTGAAAAAGGAAAAAGCGTTTGTACATCTAATAAGGAACTTGTTGCAAAGCATGGAGCAGAATTATTAGAGATAGCAAGAGCGAATAAAGTAAACTTCCTTTTTGAAGCTAGCGTTGGTGGTGGTATTCCAATTATCAGACCATTAAATCAATCCCTAACAGCAGATGAAATTGAAGAAATAACTGGTATTTTGAATGGTACTACAAACTATATATTAACTAAGATGAGTACAGAAGGTTCTGATTTTGATACAGTATTAAAAGATGCACAAGCAAAGGGATACGCAGAAAGAAATCCTGAAGCAGATGTTGAAGGATATGATGCATGTAGAAAAATTGCAATTTTAACTTCCTTAGCATACGGCATGCAAGTTGATTATGAGGATATCTATACAGAAGGTATTACAAAGATAACCGATAAGGATATTACATATGCGAAAGCATTAAATGCGAGTATTAAGATATTCGGAACAAGCAAAAAGGTAGACGATAAAGTCTACGCAATGGTTGCACCAATGATGATAGATAGCAAACACCCATTATATAGTGTAAATGATGTATTTAATGGTATTTTCGTTCGCGGAAATCTGCTTGGTGATGTTATGTTTTACGGTAAAGGTGCTGGAAAGTTGCCAACAGCCAGTGCAGTTGTAGCAGATGTTGTAGATGCAGCAAAACATTTAGGAACTAATATTATGACGATTTGGAGCAGCAAGAAATTAGAGTTAGCTTGTATTGATGAAGCTACTCAAAAATTCTTTGTTCGTTTAAGTGGTTCTAAGGAAGAAAATGAATCTAAAGTGAAAGCAGCATTTGGCACTGTGAAAGAAGTAAAAGCGGGATTTGACAATGAATATGCATTTATTACTGAAGAAATGAAAGAAAAGACATTTAAAACAGAAATTGAAAAGTTTGATAATATGATTTCTAGAATTAGAGTTGCATTTTAAATTAGATGACAAGCGAGATTGATTTTGCACATACTCTAGAGACTAGATAAACTGTCCCAGTGTATTTGTGCAAAATCAATGCGCAGAAAAGAGGGAAAGATGAAATACGTTGTTGTATTAGGAGATGGCATGGCAGATGAACCAATAGAGTCTATTGGAAACCAGACTCCATTGGAACATGCCAATACACCATGTATGGATGAATTATCAAAGAAAGCAAGAATCGGTCTAGTACATACAATTCCAGATGGAATGAATCCAGGAAGTGATACAGCTAATTTAGCTGTAATCGGATATAATCCTAGAAAATATTATACAGGTCGTTCTCCATTAGAAGCTTTAAGTATTGGAGTAAACATGAAGGATACAGATATTGCAATTCGTTGTAATATAGTAACGGTATCAGATGACGATTTACCTTATGAACAAAAGACAATTATTGACCACAGCTCTAGTGAAATTTCAACAGAAGATGCAGCAATTTTGTTAAAAGCAGTTCAAGATGAACTTCAAAACGATATGTTCCAGTATTATGTTGGAACAAGTTACCGTCACTTATTAATATGGGATAAGGGAGAAGTAGTTGATTTAACACCACCACATGATATACTAGGTAAGGTAATAGGTGATTATCTTCCAAAAGAAAAGTTGTTGAAAGATATGATGGAAAAGAGTTATGATATTCTTAATGCTCATCCATTAAATGCTGAACGTGCAAAAAAAGGTTTAAACAAAGCCAACTCTATCTGGTTCTGGGGTGCAGGTACAAAACCAGCACTTGATTCCTTTGAAGAAAAGACAGGTAAGAAAGGAGTTATGATTTCTGCCGTTGACTTGTTAAAAGGAATTGCAGTAGGAGCGGGGCTAAAAAATATTGAAGTGCAAGGTGCCGATGGTACACTTCATACAAATTATGAAGGAAAAGCACAGGCAGCTGTTGACGCACTAGTAAAAGAAGATTATGATTTTGCATATATACACGTAGAGGCTCCAGATGAAATGGGTCATCAGGGAAGTTTAGAAAGAAAATTGCAAGCTATTGAATCTTTAGACTCAAAAGTCATAAAGACGGTAAAAGACGGTTTAGACAAGGCGGGTGTAGACTACCGTATGCTTATTATGCCTGACCATCCAACTCCAATTGCAATACGTACCCACACATCAAATCCAGTTCCATATTTACTATATGATAGTACAAAAGAGGAATCACATGATTGGAACTATAATGAGAAGGATGCCAAACTTAGTGGTAACTATTTAGAAGAAGGGTACACGCTTCTATCTGAATTTTTAGAAAATAAATAAGGAATGAAATTAGGAGGCAGCTATGTTAATAGTAAAAAAGTTCGGTGGTACATCTGTAGCCGATAAAGAGAGAATTTTTAATGTAGCCAGAAGATGTATTGAAGAATACAACAAAGGAAATGATGTCGTTGTTGTTTTATCCGCAATGGGGAAACAGACAGATGTCCTTTTGGCACAGGCAAAGGAGATTAATCCTAATGCATCAAAGAGAGAGCTTGATATGCTTTTAACAACAGGAGAACAGACGTCTGTAGCATTGATGGCAATGGCTATGAATTCACTTGGAGTTCCAGCGATCTCATTAAACGCATTTCAAGTAGCAATGCATACCACAGCTGTTTATGGAAATGCGAGATTAAAGAGAATAGATACAGACCGTATTAAAAATGAATTGGCAAACCGTAAAATTGTAATCGTTACAGGTTTCCAAGGAATCAATCAGTTTGATGATTATACAACACTAGGAAGAGGCGGTTCCGATACAACTGCTGTTGCCTTGGCAGCTGCGTTACACGCAGATGCATGCGAGATTTACACTGACGTAGACGGTGTATATACAGCTGATCCACGTGTCGTTAAGAAAGCAAGAAAACTAGAAGAAATCACATACGATGAAATGCTAGAACTTGCAACATTAGGCGCAGGTGTACTTCATAACCGTTCCGTAGAAATGGCTAAGAAGTATGGAGTTCAGTTAGTAGTTCGCTCAAGTTTAAATACAACAGAAGGGACAGTTGTTAAGGAGGTAGTAAATATGGAAAAGATGTTAGTAAGTGGGGTAGCTTGCGATAAAAATACAGCACGTATTGCAGTAATTGGACTAGAAGATCAACCAGGAGTTGCATTTAAGTTATTTAATCATTTAGCAAATCATAATATTAATGTAGATATTATTTTACAGTCAGTAGGTCGCGATGGAACCAAAGATATTTCCTTTACCGTTGCAGAAGATGCAGCAGACGAAGCAGTTGCTATTATCGAAAGACATAGAGCAGGCAGTTTAAAGTGTCATGAAGTAGATGTAGAAAAGAATGTTGCAAAAGTATCTGTAGTAGGTGCGGGTATGATGACAAATGCAGGTGTTGCAGCTAAAATGTTCGAAGCATTATATGACTGTGGCGTTAATATTAAACAAATTTCTACTTCTGAAATCAGAGTAACCGTATTAATTGATGAGAAATACGTAGATGTTGCTATGAATGCTGTTCACGATGCATTTAGCTTAGGAGAATAGCAATTAGACAATGTTGTTAGGCATACTCTGAATAGGAGAGTAATTGCTATTGGGTATGAAAATGACGTTGCTCATACATACCAGAATTAAGAAGAATATACTTGATAAAGCAGGTGTCTGTTCCATAATGGAGCAGACACCTTTTTGAAATGCAAACAAAGAGAGAAAAATGTCGTTCACTCACTATTGTCATAAAATAGTATGTTAGCTATAATGTATAAAAGAATAGAAGGTTATAATTTGATAGAAAGAGGCGTACGAATGGATATTTTAAAACAGATTAGTGAAGAATTATCGATAAAACTTTGGCAAGTAGAAGCAACTGTTAAATTAATTGATGAGGGAAATACAATTCCATTTATCGCGAGATATCGTAAAGAGCAGCACGGTTCTTTGGACGATGAACAATTAAGAAATTTAAGTGAAAGATTAACCTATTTAAGAAATTTAGAAGATAAGAAACAGCAGGTATTAGCAAGTATTGAAGAACAGGGTAAGTTAACCGAAGAGTTAAGAAAGCAGATACTAGCTGCAAAGACACAAGTTGTCGTGGAAGATTTGTATCGTCCGTATCGTCCAAAACGTCGTACTAGAGCAACAATTGCCAAGGAAAAAGGATTGGAAGGATTGGCTAATATCATTCTTATGCAGCTAACCAGCAAGTCTTTGGAGGAGGAAGCCAAGGCCTATATTTCAGAGGAAAAAGAAGTTAAAACAGTGCAAGAAGCAATCGCAGGTGCCATGGACATTATTGCAGAAAGCATTTCCGATGAAGCAGATTACAGAATGCATATTCGTAACGTAACTTTTAAAGAAGGGTCTATTTGTTCTGAAGCTAAGAACAAATCAGAGAAAACAGTTTACGAAATGTATTATGAATATGAGGAGCCGATATCAAAGATAGCAGGTCATCGTGTTCTTGCATTAAACCGAGGTGAAAAAGAGAAGATATTATCTGTTAAAATTATTGCGCCAGAAGATAAAATTTTATTATATCTTGAGAAAAAAGTTATTCTAAAAGAAAATCCGAACACGACTCAAGTTTTAAAAGATACGATCGAAGATAGTTATAAACGTTTAATTGCACCAGCTATTGAAAGAGAAATTCGTAATGATTTAACTGAGAAAGCGGAAGACGGCGCAATAAAAATCTTCGGTAAGAATCTCGAACAATTACTAATGCAGCCTCCAATTGTCGGACAAGTTGTATTAGGTTGGGACCCAGCATTTCGAACAGGCTGTAAACTGGCAGTAGTCGATGCAACAGGAAAGGTTCTAGATACAGTTGTGGTTTATCCAACAGAGCCTCAGAATAAAATTGCAGAAACCAAAAAGACCGTTAAGGCATTAATAGATAAATACAACATTACATTGATTTCCGTAGGAAATGGAACAGCATCTCGTGAGTCCGAGCGAGTTATTGTAGACATGCTAAAAGAGATCAACAAACCAGTTCAATATGTTATAGTCAATGAAGCTGGAGCAAGTGTTTACTCAGCAAGTAAGCTTGCAACAGAAGAATTTCCTAACTTCGATGTCGGTCAAAGAAGTGCGGCATCCATTGCTAGAAGACTTCAGGATCCTCTAGCTGAACTAGTTAAAATTGATCCAAAATCAATTGGTGTAGGTCAGTATCAGCATGATATGAATCAGAAGAAGTTAAGTGAAGCACTGTCAGGTGTGGTAGAAGGCTGCGTAAACCGAGTTGGTGTAGATTTAAATACAGCATCCGCATCCCTGCTTGAATATATCTCTGGAATCAGTAAGGTGATTGCCAAAAATATTGTTGCTTACAGAGAGGAAAATGGTAAGTTTACAGAGCGTAAGCAGTTATTAAAGGTTGCCAAGTTAGGACCAAAGGCGTACGAGCAGTGTGCAGGTTTTATGCGTATCGTAGATGGTAAGAATCCTTTAGATGCTACTAGTGTTCACCCTGAAACCTACGATGCAGCCAAAACACTTCTAGAAAAGTTAGGATATAAACTAGAAGATGTCAGAGGTGGAGTTACAGGGCTTGGCTTGTTAGCTAAGAACAAAGCAAAGCTAGCAGAAGAGCTTGGAATTGGTGAAATCACATTAGCAGATATTATCAAAGAATTAGAAAAGCCTGGACGTGACCCTCGTGATGAGATGCCAAAACCAATCTTACGTACCGATGTACTAGAGATGAAAGATCTAGAGCCAGGAATGGTTTTAAAAGGAACCGTTCGAAATGTAATCGACTTCGGTGCTTTTGTGGATATTGGAGTTCATCAGGATGGATTGGTTCATATATCTGAGTTATCAAGCAAAAAGTTCGTAAAACATCCTTTGGATGTAGTAAGTGTAGGTGACATCGTAGAAGTAAAAGTCTTAAGTGTAGATTTGCAAAAGAAGAGAATTCAGTTAACGATGAAGCTTTAATGGGATAATCTAGCTTGACATTTTTAAGTGTTAAGAATAGAATAAAGAAAAATAATATAGAAGTTCTTCGGGGCAGGGTGAAAATCCCGACCGGCGGTATAGTCCGCGAGCCGAAAGGCCGATTTGGTGAGATTCCAAAACCGACAGTAAAGTCTGGATGTGAGAAGAATTGGACGGATGGATTAACGTAATTTTTAAAGAGGCCTTGAAGTATTTAATTCAGGGTCTCTTTTTATATTCTTATCTACACGAAAGAAAAATCTGTTCAACCAAGCCGTATCAGGCACACAGTATATACGTAGAACTTCCATAAGGAGGATGTATGTAACTATGAAAAATGTAACAGCAACTAGAAAGATGGTAATAATCGCAATGTTTTCCGCACTTTCCTATGTGCTTATGCTTGTGAAGTTTCCAATTGCATATCTAGGGTTTCTAGAATTTGAATTCAGTGATATTCCAGCCTTAGTGGCGGGGTTGTCGTTTGGTCCTATTTCGGCAGTCATGATTGAACTAATTAAGAATTTAATTAAATTTATAACAAATACGACAACAGGTGGGGTAGGTGAATTTGCCAACTTTCTTATTTCGTCATCATTTATGTTAGTTTCCTGTGGACTTTACAAATGCTTGAAATGTCGTGGTAAATTGTTTATCAGCTTCGGTTTGGGAACAATTTCAATGACTATTGTAGGCGGGTTGATGAATTACTTTGTTTTGCTTCCACTATATGCAAGTTTCATGGGGGGGATGGCTAATATAGTAAACTTAGCTGCTAAAACAATCCCAGCGATTGATTCTTCTGCGAAGTTAGTTGTATTCGGTATTTCTCCATTTAATATATTCAAAGGTATTTATATTTCTGCAATTGGATATTATCTTTATAAATTACTGAGAAGTGTACTACAACATTCTTAAGAGCCAGTGTATTAAGAATAGAACAATAAAGCAAGCTGTGAAATCAATTATACAGCTTGTTTTTTTATTTCAATTTGTTATAATTCATAGTATGAGTAATACAATAAAGGCAAGAATTGTATTATTAGAAAGAAGAGGTATTCTAGTGAAAGAAGCAAAATTAAACATAAAGATTCAATCTGGGGACATGCATCATTTTCTGGTGCAGCAGAATTACAGAAGTTTTTCTGGATTATTCGGTGTGTTTTGTAGTACAGTAGCGGTTGTGTATTTACTATTTACGTTTCGCACAAACCCTACTAGTTCAAATATAATATTAGCTTTAATCGGTGCTCTGTTCCTTGTTGTTCAGCCAATTCAATTGAAGTTATCCTCAGTTCAGAAAGTGCAGATGGTTCCAATGTTTCAAGAACCATTAGAATATACCTTGAACGAGAATGGAATAAAGGTTGAACAGAAAGAAGAGGAAGCACAGATTGCTTGGGAAGATGTAAGCAAAGTAAGAGAGACAGGAAAGAGCATTTTTGTTTACACGTCTCCGCTTAGTGCATTTATTTTCCCGAAGGTTCAATATCAGGAACAAGTTGATACAGTAAAAGAAATAATTAAAGAGCATGTGAAAGAAGACAAATGCAAATGGAAGAAAAGTTAGTATATGATAGCTTTTCAGCAGAAGAGACTTTTAAGATTGGTGAAAAGTTAGGGAAACAATGCAAACCTGGAGATATTTACTGCCTACTCGGAGATTTAGGAGTAGGCAAAACTGTTTTTACACAGGGATTTGCAAAAGGATTAGGAATAGAAGAACCTGTGAATAGCCCAACATTCACGATTATTCAAGTGTATGAAGAGGGACGCCTTCCGTTTTATCATTTCGATGTTTATCGAATTGGTGACATTGAGGAAATGGACGAATTAGGATATGAAGACTATTTCTTTGGTCAAGGTGTTTGTTTAGTAGAGTGGGCCAATCTGATAGCTGAACTGTTACCTCAACAGGTTAAAGTAATAACAATTGAAAAGCAGTTAGAAAAAGGCTTTGATTATAGATGTATTGCATTGGAGGAAAAGACGTTATGAATATATTAGCAATTGATAGTTCGGGACTGGTTGCCTCCGTGGCGATTCTTCGTGATGGTATACTAGCAGGGGAATATACAATCAACTATAAGAAAACACATTCTCAGACATTGTTACCAATGTTGGATGAAGTAGTAAAAATGATTGATTTTGACTTGAATAGTTTAGATGCAATTGCAGTTGCAGCAGGTCCGGGGTCATTTACAGGGCTTCGAATTGGGAGTGCAACCGCCAAGGGGTTAGGACTAGCATTAAAGAAGCCACTTATCTCAGTATCTACTATAGAAGGATTAGCGTTTAATCTTTATCGTGTTAAAGGACTGATTTGCCCAATTATGGATGCGAGAAGAAATCAAGTATATACAGGTATTTATCGATATGAAGAAGATGAATTGGTTACAGTTTTGGAACCATGTGCAATTGCTATCGATGAATTAATAGAAAAATTACAGGAATTAAATGAGAAAGTAATCTTTACTGGAGATGGAATGCCAGTATTCGAAACGGTACTCAAAGAGACACTGGGGCAGAAATGTGATTTCGCACTACCGCATTTTGCAAGACAAAGAGCAGGCGCGATTGCTTGTCTAGGTGCAAAGTATTTTAGAGCGGGCAAGTTAGAATCGGCAGAAGAGCACAAACCAGTTTATCTGCGTTTGTCACAAGCTGAAAGAGAGTTGCAGGAGAAACAGTCAAAACAAGCATAAGAATAGGTGGGGATATATGAATATTAGGTTGATGGCGGAAGAGGATGTAGAAAGCGTATCAAATATAGAAAGACAATTATTTTCGAAACCTTGGACAAAACAAGATTTTCTTAATTCGATGTCTGATAGGCACAATATCTACTTAGTTGCTGAAAATGATCAGCATGAAGTAGTAGGTTACTGTGGTATCTGGGGGGTCTTAGACGAGGGACAGATTACAAATGTAGCTGTGAGAGAGGAAGACCAGGGAAAAGGCATTGGTTATGAAATGCTTCAGGAACTCATTGCAATTGGAAAAAATGAGGGGCTTTCACAGTACACATTAGAAGTTCGAGTGAGCAACAAAAAAGCGATTAGGCTTTATGAAAAGCTAGGATTTGAAGAAGAAGGGATTCGGAAAGAGTTCTATGATAAACCAGTTGAAGATGCAAGCATCATGTGGTTAAGAGAACAGGAAGAACAGGAAGATTAATCGTACGAATTAGTAAAAATGACGTAATGTTCCGTAGGAGGGATAAGCTATGGCAGTGGAAAGAATCTTTTGTAATGTATGTGGACAAGAAATTGAGATTAGAAACGGAATATTAAAAGAAGATCTTTTTGAAGTTACAAAAGAATGGGGATATTTCTCTAACAAAGACTTAGAAATTCATAAGTTTAAAATATGTGAAGCATGTTATGATAAATTAATTGCATCTTTCAAGGTGCCAGTTCAGGTTATAAAGAAAACAGAAATACTATAAGAGGAAGCTGAGGCTTCCTTTTCTAATGCAGTCAATTAAGACAAACTGTTCTTTTGATAGAAATTGAATAAAAAAGATTTCTATGGTAATATGTTAAAGTGTGTGAAATGTATTCGGAAGAATGACATTAGAAAGGAAATAAATATGCTAGATATATGTTTACTAGGTACTGGAGGAATGATGCCTTTGCCTAATCGTAGGCTGACAGCTCTAATGACTAGATTGAACGGGAGCAGCCTGCTAATAGATTGTGGAGAAGGGACTCAAGTAGCAATCAGGGAAAAAGGATGGAGCTTTCACGATATAGATGCAATATGCTTTACCCATTATCATGCCGATCATATAAGTGGCTTGCCTGGTCTTCTGCTCTCAATGGGAAATGCAGACAGAACAGAGCCTGTACACTTATATGGACCAAAAGGATTGGAAAGAGTAGTAAATGCACTAAGAGTAATTGCACCAGAACTTCCATTTCAATTAATCTTTCATGAATATCAAGAGATAGAAGGAAGTTTTAAAATAAATGGTTATATAGTGGATTACTATCGTGTTAATCATAATGTTGTTTGCTACGGCTACGCTATAAATGTCCCAAGAGCTGGAAAATTTATGCCTGAAAAGGCAACCAAGAACCAAGTGCCACAAAAGGCTTGGAGCAGATTGCAAAAAGGAGAAAGTGTTGAGTTAGATGGAAAACTCTATACAACAGATATGATCCTTGGACCGCCAAGAAGAGGGATTAAAGTAGCTTACTGTACAGATTCAAGACCAGTTCCTGTTATAAGTGAAAAAGCCAAAAATGCCGATATATTTATATGTGAAGGGATGTATGGCGAAAAAGACAAAGATAATAAAGCCAGAGAATATAAGCACATGACATTTTATGAAGCAGCTCAGTTAGCAAAAGACGCTTCAGTAAATCAGTTGTGGCTTACACATTATAGCCCATCTCTAGTTCGTCCTGATGAGTATCTAGACGATGCGAAAAAAATATTTGAAAACACAGTTATAACTAGAGACAAGAGAAGTATGACTTTAGAATTTAAAGATTAGTAAAACAGGGAGGTAGATTATATGACCAACAACAAAAAGCCAAAGTCGTTGATAAATGGCAAGAATATAGTTTTAATAATTCTTTTGTTTGCTGTAATTGCAGGTTTTTATATAAGTACCTCAAAAGATACCAAGAGTAATAAAAAGCAAGATGAATACACAATTTTAAGAGAAAAGGATTTAACAGATTCATATCCAGAGACGCCTAGAGAAGTTGTGAAACTGTACGGTCGCATTGCAAAATGTCTTTACAAGGAAGGTATGACTGACAAACAATTAGAGACTTTAGTTTGCCAGTTAAGATTGCTCTTTGACGAACAACTGCTAAGAGAAAATCCTTTAGAAACACAGCTTGAAACTTTAGACTATGATTTAAAACAATTTCATGAAGATGAAAAGGCAATTATTAATTACAGGGTTGAGGATAATACATTAGTGAAAGGTAAAATAGACGGTAAGGAAGCTGCAACAATAGACCTTAGCTTATCCTTAAAAAAAGGTAAAGAGTATACAAGAACAAATGAACAGTTTCTGCTTCGTAAAAATTATCTAGGTCATTGGAAAATAGTCGGTTGGCAGTTAGTTAATCCAAAAGCGGAATCCGAAGATGAAAAGTCCGCATAGACATAATAGAAGATAGAAGGTTATCAGAATGAAAGATGATATTTTAATATTAGGTATAGAATCATCGTGTGATGAAACAGCAGCAGCTGTAATAAAAAATGGAAGAACTGTTTTATCAAACGTTATTTCTTCCCAGATCGATTTGCATAAACTTTACGGAGGAGTAGTTCCAGAGATTGCTTCCCGTAAACATATTGAAAAAATAAATCAAGTAATTGAAACTGCTTTAGAAGAAGCGAAAGTTACCTTGGAGGATATAGATGGGATTGCGGTAACATATGGTCCAGGTCTTGTTGGTGCGTTATTAGTTGGTGTGGCGGAAGCAAAAGCAATTAGTTATGCAGCCAATAAGCCATTAGTAGGTGTGCATCACATTGAAGGACATGTATCAGCCAATTACATTGAACATCCAGATTTAGAACCACCTTTCTTATGTCTAATTGTATCTGGAGGCCATACACATCTAGTTATGGTAAATGATTATGGAAAATATGAGATTATTGGGCGAACGAGAGATGATGCCGCAGGTGAAGCGTTTGATAAAGTAGCACGAGCGATAGGTCTTGGTTACCCAGGTGGTCCTAAAATTGATAAACTATCAAAAGAAGGTAATCCTCATGCCATTACGTTTCCACAAGGACATATTGCAGATGCACCATACGACTTTAGTTTCAGTGGTGTAAAATCTGCTGTGCTTAATCATATTAATTCCTGTAAAATGAAAGACGAAGAAATTAACAGTGCAGATATAGCAGCTTCCTTCCAAGAATCTGTTGTAGATGTATTGGCGAAAAGAACAGTTTTAGCAGCAAGGCACTTAGGTGTTAATAAGATTGCATTAGCCGGTGGTGTTGCATCGAATCACGGGTTACGCGCTAAAATGGATGAAGTATGTAAAAAGAATAAGTTTTCTCTATATTATCCGTCACCTATTTTCTGCACGGATAATGCGGCTATGATTGGTGTAGCAGGTTATTATGAATTTATCAATGGAACTAGGCATGGACTTGATCTGAATGCCGTACCGAATCTAAAGATAGGACAAAGATAGTTATGCAGAAAGAAAAGAATGTAGCCGTTGTATTGGCAGCCGGACAAGGAAAGCGAATGAATAGTTCTGTTCCTAAGCAATATTTATTGCTTGGGAATAGACCTGTTCTTTTTTATGCATTAGAAGCATTTCAACAGTCTGATAAAATAAATGAAATTATTTTAGTTACAGGACATGACCAAATTGATTATTGTAAAAAAGAGATTGTTCATAAATATGGCTTTTCCAAAGTAATAGATGTAATTGAAGGTGGAGCAGAACGTTATTTATCTGTTTTATGTGGTATAAAAGCCATTAAAGCTGCAGATAATATTTTTGTTCACGATGGAGCGAGACCTTTTGTTACGCTAGATATGATAGAACGTTGTTTAGAGTCTGTTCGAAAATGGGAAGCTTGTGCAGTAGGAGTCCCTGTAAAAGACACAATTAAGATAGTGGATGAAAAAGGTTTTATTTCTCATACACCAGATCGTAATTATGTCTGGGCGATACAGACACCTCAGGTTTTTCGATATGAAGTATTAGCCAAAGCATATCAAAAGCTTATGGAACAAAAAGAATCAAATGTGACGGATGATGCTATGGTTGTAGAGAATATGCTCGGAAAACAAGTGAAAATAGTTATGGGCGATTATAAGAATATTAAGATAACAACCCCTGAGGATTTGGAAGTTGGATGTCAGTATCTAAGTTCTAGAACCTTGTTGTAATAGGTCTGTATTCCTTGTTTATCAGGGATATTAATAAAAAATAAAAAAAGTAAAAAAACCTGTTGACATTGATAGGCTTTGATGTTAGAATATAACCTGTCGCTGCGGTGATGTGGCGACAGAGTTTACAAACTATCGACAAGAAAAAAGAAGTTTCAAAGAAAATAAAAAAACTTCTTGACAGAAAAACAATGACTGTGGTATAATAGTCAAGCACTTGTGGAGAGGTGTCCGAGTGGTTTAAGGAGCCGGTCTTGAAAACCGGTGACTCCGAAAGGGGCCGTGGGTTCGAATCCCACCTTCTCCGTTTTTGAATAAAGTATTAAAGTCAGCCGACTTAATGCGCAAGCATTGGAGAAGTACCCAAGTGGCTGAAGGGGCTCCCCTGGAAAGGGAGTAGGTCGTTAATAGCGGCGCGAGGGTTCAAATCCCTCCTTCTCCGTTCGTTGAAAACAACTTAAAAAATATGAAAAAAGTTGTTGACAACACAAAATGAGTATGATAAAATACTTAAGCGCTTGATACAAGCGAAGAACATTGATAACTGAACAGTGAAACAACCTTGAAAATTCAGAGAATA
>CALFNR010000033.1:0-6083 GCA_937903005.1 uncultured Lachnoclostridium sp.
GGAATTAAGAGCGGATGTAATCTGTACTGTATGTGGTTTTGAAGATATAGAAGAGAAATGTAAGATCTCTATACCGGAATGGTAGAGAGGTCTTTTTTTATTGTTACAGTAACTAATTAATAAGATACTGAATCGTTTCGATTTGTATAAAACAAATTACCAAAAGAAGATATAGGATTACATTTATTCGTTGCTGATGTAATAAGAAACTATAAAAAGGGAAAAACTACTTCTAAAATGGAAAGCTATGTGATATAATAAGTAATCAAAAGTTCATCCAATATATTACAAAATTGATATAGTGGAACTTTGATTTGTTTTTTCATGGAAACAATATTAACCAAGTAGTCACGAGAGACTGCATCATCATTACATAGGGAGGAATTATTAGTATGAGGAAAGTTTTAAAAACAATGATATCAGGGGGACTTACCATAGCGTTATCTGCAAGTTTATGTGCAGGTATCACATTGGTACCAGTAAACGTTAAGGCTGCTACACCATCTGTATCAGGAGTGGCTGTAAAAACAGATATTTCATTTGATGGAACTTGGAATGGAGATTATGAGAAAAATTATAATGAAAAAGCGGAGAGAAGAAATAATGTGGTATTTCGTCCTCAGCAGAAAACAACAGTAACATTGGAAAAGTTTATGTACATAGAAGCAGATGTTGCAGTACCTGCAGAGCTTATTTCAAAAGTTAAGGAAGGTAAATCAAGATTGGAATTTGGTGGATGGGTTGACTTTGCCACTAATACTCCGAAAGAAGATGAATGGTATGAGGAAAATCAAGGTTTATATAACCAAGATGATTGTTGGGGATCTTCAGTAGTTTATAGTAATACAAAGTATACAATATTCGAAGGAATTGATGGGAAAGATAATAATACAGAAAATGACTTAGTAAAAAATGGCAACTACTATATGGTACATGTAAAATCACCAGTAAAAGCAAACAATGAGGTATCGAATTTTAAAGCAACAGATGTAGCCTTTAATATAAGTGTGAGTGCTGTTAACATTTCTTATGACGGATTTCTAATTTATGATAATCTAAAATTAAGTGATAAAACAGGAAAATGCATTACAACCTTAGACTTTGAAGATAAGACAGATGTCCTTGGAATAGAAGCAAACAGCAATGATAATAGAATGAATACTGCATATTTAAATTTTAACGCTTCTCAGACTCAATTCAATAATGTTTTTATGGAAGAGTGCAAATTTGATGCAAAATACATAAGTGACGAAAAAGATGAGGAAAGCTGGAGAAATACTAGAGCAACAGAACATAATATGAGCATCAAGAAATTCTTTGACTCAGCCTTAAAGTTAAAAGTAGGAACACAAAATGTAAGTGCATTGGTATACATTCCAAAAGCAAACTTAGATAAAGCAGCAATCAAGAATGGTTTAACCATTAATGTGAATGTAAACGCTGCAAAAAAAATTAATGTATATGATGGCTGGAAAGATTTTGACTGGGATACCGTAGTGGGGATGAATTGTATTGGTGAGACTAGAATTGAAAAAGATGCTTCTGGAAAATTACAGTACAGTCTTGCGACATGGGAAAATAATGGTGATAATTACAAAGCTACAGAAGCTAAAGTATTGCAGAGCGTAGGTGATTATTATGTAATTCCAGTAGAGAATCCTGTATATCTAGAAAAAGCGGCTTCATTCAAAGGTATGGAAGCTAATATCTCAATAGTAGGAGATGGTGTGGATTACACAGGAATTATGGGTTGTGATGATATTGCAGTTACATCCTCTAAAAAAGTAGTGTTCTTTGCAAACTTTGATGATGGCACAAGTTGCAATACCTATGCGTCAAAAGCAGATGCCACTAAGCCAAACAAAAATGATGAAGGCTTAGTGGAATGGTATGACGGAATGGATGCAGTGAACTATTTATTAAGCGTTGGAACTGCATCTGCACAGACAAAACTTAATAAGGCGAGTGCAACAATCTATACTGGAAAGAGTATGAATTTCAAGGCTTCTGTTGCTGGTACATTCTCTAATGTATCCTATGTAATTGAAAACACAAGTATAGCAACTATTTCTGTAAGTGATAAAGGAGTTGCAACTGTTACTGGTAAAAAAGCAGGAACTACTTACCTAAAAGCAACTGCTAATGGAGTTACTACAAAAGCTAAGATTACTGTGAAAGCAGCTACTCTTAAATTAAAGAAAGCATCAGCAACTATTAAGAAAGGCAAAACCGTAACTATTAAAGCAACAGCTACACCAACAGCAAAAATCACGTATAAATCAAGCAATAAGAAAGTAGCTACTGTCAATGCAAAAGGTGTTGTAAAAGGACTTAAAAAAGGAACAGCTAAAATTACTGTTAAGGCAAATGGAGTTACTAAGACATTTAAAGTAACGGTAAAATAGAATATAACATAACTATGATACTTAAACTGCCACATTGATTAGAATGTGGCAGTTTTTTGGTTCTTAGAAAACTGCAAATTAATTAAAATGTATAAAATTCCGATATATAACAGATGGCTCAATCAAAATTTATAAGAATAAGGAGAATAGCATGAAAATGAGACATTTCAAAAGATACGTAGCCTTTATTCTTGCATTGATTCTGACAGTCCAAGTAGATATAGGAATTACAAATGCAAAAGAAGCGGAAATGCATACTACCGATAAAGCAAGGGATATGTATAATATGGCAGTACCTATTCGATTTGACGGTGAAGACGAATATGTAAATGACCAGATTCCAGAAGCGAATAACATAACCAATATTCAGCTCATAGACAACACTTATAATAATTCCATATATTCTGTACAGGAATATTATAAGGCAGTATCTAATCACACTGTAAATATAAAGACAGTGTATCTTACAGAAGGTGAAGAGGGCTTCACTTCTATCAAACTAAATCATTCCAGAGGCTATTATTCGCCAAAAACAGAGGATAATCCGGAAGGTTATACCACAGAAGGTGAACTAAGAAAAGTAGAGTTAGTAAGAGACTGGACTGCAAAACTTAAAGAAGCGATTGACAATGGTGCTACGCTAAAAAATATAGCTGGTGAAGAAGTCGATTTTGCCAAATTAGATTCAGATGGTGATCAGTCAATTGATAGCATTACATTGCTATTTGCACCTACCGATGCAAAATACGCAGCTGAATGGAATTCACCGTTATGGGCATATCAATCAGAAAATTATTCACTTGACATTGAAACAAGTAAAGGAACATTGACAAGTAAGCGATACTATCAAGCATCGATTCAGAATGCACCATTGGGTATTTACAAAGAAGCAGAGAGAGATGTATTTTTCTTCAATACATCGACAGTAGTACATGAGATGGGGCATATATTTGGACTATTAGATTTATATTCGTTTTCAGGAAATAATATGTCTGTCCACTATATGTCATCTATGGCTAAAGCTTTGTCACCAGTTGTACAGTTTATGACATCCCGTGAGCGAGAAGCGGCTGGATGGCTTAATGCAGGGAACATTACACCTATTACAAAGGCTGGAACGTATACACTTCCACCAGTACAGGATGAAAAGCAGACAGGAACGGTAGCATACACGCTAGAACTGCCAAATGAAAAGAGGCTGTATCTAGAATATCGATATGTAGATGATCAAGAAATAAACCGATTTGATTTTAATGGATCGAAGCGTGAACTATATAATTCACTTGGTAATCCAGTAAAATCCGTTGGACTTAATAAATCAGGATTACTCATTTGTGATGTAAACATGAATCGAAGATTCCCAAGTAATAGTGGTGGAACTCCTCAATTATCAGCAATTGGTGGACAATATTCCACGAAAATTGATGCACCAAGGGGCAAGGGAGAATCTATCACCTATGGGGGATATACGATTTCTGTAACAGACCTTACAAAAGAAAAAATAACTTTTAAGGTTAGTGGAAATGGATTAGAAGAGGAACAACAGCCAGAGAAACCAGGAAACGAAGGAAAGCCAGTTACAAACGGTATGACATTGCTAGCGCCATCGGGATTTGGTGAAGAACTTCAATTAACAGCAACACGAGGAAGTGAGATTCAGTTTCTTGCCCAGGCAGAAGGTAAGAAATTCTCAGATGGAGATATTCTATGGACTGTGAAGGGCGGAACCGCGGCGGATACAAAAATTGATGTTGAAACTGGATTGCTGAAAATAGGAGCCTATGAATCACCAACAAGTGTGTTAAAAGTAACGGGAAGATCCGACGAAGATAGTACGAAATCAATTACCATAAATATTAAGGTTACATTGGGAACGAAGACATATGCAGTAACCTATCTTCCAGGAAATGACTCCGTTGGAGAAATTGAATCTGTACAAAAAATACATGATACGAAACTAAGGTTGAAAGATGCCTTATATATAAAGAATGGATTCGCTCAAACCGGATGGTCACTTAGTGAAAGTGGCGAAAAAGTATATGATTTAAATAGTGAACTTAATAAGAACAGCTCAGTCATTTTATATCCTTATTGGTCAAAGTCAACAAGTAATACAATTACTGGATTTGTCACCCTCCAAGGTAGAAGAGAGTACGGTCAGACACTTTCGGCAAATGTACAAGGAGTTAACAGCAGTGATTTAACCTATCAATGGATACGACAAGATAAAGTGGTTGGAACGGCACAGAATTATGTACTGTCTGCAGATGACGTTGGACATGTGTTGGAATGTCAAATACAAGCAAGAGATAAAGAGGGAAGACTTAATGTAACTACAAAGGAGCCTATTGGGCGAGCAGAGACAGTTACGATTCTTAACGTGCAAGTAAAGAATCGTATTGCTGAAAATGAAATCAGTATGACTGCACAAGTGAAAGGCGTTCATTCGGATAATCTTGTAGGGATGCTCAGTTTTTACAATGGAAATGATAAGTTAGCTGACGAAAAGGTAGTTAATGGCTGTGCTAGTTATACTTGGACTGGAGTTAAGAAAGGAAAATATAACATTCGTGCCGAGTATCAACCGGATGATAAAGTAATGGGCTCAGTATATAAAAGTTCGCATGCTAGTAAATATGCAGAGGTAATAGGTGTGACATCAAGCCCATCAGTAAGTCCAAAGCCGACAGTGACACCGAAGCCAAGTATTGTTTTAAGTAAAAAATCAATGGTTTTGGATACAGTAGGTACAAAAACTGGAAAATTAACGGTTCGAATAGTCGGGCAAGAGCAGAAGGCGACATTTAAAAGTAGTAATTCAAAGATTGTCAGTGTAGATCAAAACGGTAATTTGACAGCATTAAAAGCAGGACAAGTAAAGATTTCAGCGGCTGCAAATGGTGTGAAAGCGTATTGTGACGTAGTGGTAAAAAAAGCGTCTATTAAATTAGTTAAAACTTCATTAGTATTATATATACCACAAACGACAGAATACAAATTGATTGCTAATGTATCGGGTGCTTCCTCGAAAGCTAATTTTAAGAGCAACAACACAAGTATAGTAAAGGTTGATGCAGCAGGAAGACTTACGGTATTAAAAGAGGGAAAAACAACTATTAAGGCTTCAGCCAATGGTCTAACCGCTACCTGCAAAGTAGAAGTTAAGAAGAAATCAATTGCTCTTAATCTAACTACAAGTACGATATATCTAAAAGGGAAAAATAGCATTCAGCTAAAACCGGTAATTGCTGGACCGAGTAAAAAGGTCTCATATAAAAGTAGTAATGCCAAGGTGGCAAGAGTGAATAGCAAGGGGAAAATAGTAGCAGTAGGAAAAGGAACCGCTACTATAACAGTTAGAGCTAATGATTTAGAGAAAAAGTGTAAGGTAACGGTATTACCAGCAAAGTAGGAAAAGTAATTGAAATAATAACTATAATAAAAACAACTGCCTCTATAAAATGGAGGTGGTTGTCTGACAATAAGAGCAGTATTGAATACGGATATAGCACGTTCTGATGATATTCAAAATTATTTTGAAAAAATATAAAAAATATGTTGACACAGGTCGGAACATGTGATAACATAAAACACGTCGCTGAGAGAAAACAAATTCTTACAGTGAAGAACATTGATAACTGAACAGTGAAACAACCTTGAAAATTCAGAGAATAAATT
>CALFNR010000034.1:0-11679 GCA_937903005.1 uncultured Lachnoclostridium sp.
CATCTCCATAAGAATAATCATTTCCCTGTGTAAATAACGACCAGTCATCCTTAGCAATCTGGAATGCAACCTGACCATTCACCGTATGATTAATCTCATACGTACCTCTAAAACTAACCTCCAGATAAATATCCGCCTTATCCTTCGCATTTCCCATCTTAACAATAGCACCTTTTACAACATCCGCAATATTCACATAATAAGAAGCCACTGAGTTTCATTGTCTGCCTTTCTCGCGGAGACATCTAGCACATATGTTGTTCCACCTGCTAGCCAGGAATAAATCTTGTAGTATCCATTTGTGCAAGCTGCTACAATTAGATTGCATAAAATGTACGTAAATAAGCAGAATAGGTGCGATGTTCTACGAAATTAGGTTGATTCAAATACCCACAAAAGGGACTATAAAATCGATACCACCGTAAAAGATTCTATAGCCCCTTCTTACTCTCTAAATCCAGTTTTCTTAACCCTAACTATTCCCCAAACACAGCCTTATAATCCGCCTGAAACTTTTCAATTCCCTGGTCAGTCAAAGGATGTTTCGTCATCTGCTCGATTACCTTATATGGTACTGTTGCAATATCTGCTCCTGCTAATGCACAATCTGTTACATGAATTGGATTACGGATAGACGCAGCAATAATTTCAGTTGACAAACCATAGTTTTCAAAAATCTGTACAATGGTTTCAATTAAATCAATTCCTGGTTGACTGATATCATCTAATCTGCCAAGGAATGGTGATACATATGTAGCGCCTGCTCTTGCAGCAAGTAGTGCTTGGTTTGCACTAAAGATTAAGGTTACATTTGTTTTAACACCTTCGCTTGCAAGTACTTTAACAGCTTTTAAACCTTCTGCAGTCATAGGAATCTTAACAATCATGTTTGGATGGATTGCAGCGATTTCACGACCTTCTTTAATCATACCTTCTGCATCCAGTGTTGTAGCTTTAACTTCTCCACTAATTGGTCCATCAACGATAGATGCGATTTCTTTGATTACTTCGTTAAAGTCTCTTCCTTCTTTGGCAATTAAAGATGGGTTAGTTGTTACTCCACAGATAACTCCCATATCATTTGCTTTCTTAATTTCCTCTACATTAGCAGTATCAATAAAAAATTTCATGTATAGCTCCCTCTTTCTTAGAAGTTCGTGTCTTATTTACTCCTCGTATCATAGTAAACGAAAAGACACGAACGTTTATTAATAAAATTTATATACTATTCGTAACATGTTTCATTTTAAAGCTACATATCCCTTGTGTCAAATCAATTATTGCTTACTTTCTATACACCTTACACTGAATTATTGCTTTTTCTCATCTGCTCATCCCGAAGCTTAAGTGATGACCTAGAAAGCTTCATCCGCCTGCTATAATCTGCTGGCGTTGTTATTCAGCCACTGTTGAAATAATCGATAGGAATACCACGGAGAATACTCTTCTACTGGTAAATTTTCTCGATATTTTTTGCGTTCTCATTTTTACCTTTCACATATCGATTGATACAGCCACAGATTTCACATTTTCGTGGAACAGCCAGATCCGTTCCTCCGCTACCTTTCAGTGTAGCATAAATGCCTTTTTGTTCTAACGATTTCATTACCTCATCTGCTATCTTATCAACAGACACTTCTTTACCTGCATACTGTTCCTGCAGGTAATCCAGTATTTTTGCGATTCCAGTCATTTGCACTCCGTCTGCAATCTGCTCTAAATAGCGCAGGTCTACATTTTCCTTATTGATCATGAAACCATCTCTACCCATTGTCTTAATCTTACTGCCTCTGTCATCTCGTCCTCGCTTTTTAGAAAAAGAAATGGTTCTTTCCTTCTTCGTCCAATCCATCTTTGCTTCACAGTCAAAGTTAAGCGGAAACCTATCTGCTGCCTTTTTCGCCTGCTCGGTTATCTCGTAGGGCTCATATTCATCCATCTGAATGATGGTATCGGCAACATGGAAAAATGCGCCACAGCTTCCTGCTACCAATATGGTTGAGATTCCCGCCTCTAAGTAAAGCCCACGTACCCTCCTAATAAATGGCACAATTGGTTCTTTTCCTTCTGCAACCACCATTTCCATTAATTCGTCTCGAATCATAAAGTTGGCTGCACTGGTGTCTTCGTCTAACAATAGCAAGTTCGCTCCTGCCTCCATTGCCTCTACTACATTTGCCGCTTGAGAAGTAGATCCACTAGCATCCAAAGTGGAAAAGGAAGCCGTATCCTTTGAATTTGGCAAATTGCGGATAAACAGACTAATATCTGTGTTGCAGATACTTCTGCCATCTTCCGAACGGATTTTAAATGCAGTATCATCGGTTACCACGTACTCCCTTCCATCCCCAGGAATATGAGAATACACCGCCCATTGTAATGCCTGCAATAATGTAGACTTACCATGATATCCTCCACCTACAATAAGGGTAATCCCTTCTCGAATTGCCATTCCAGTTACCTCTCCACGGTGTGGAAGTTTCCAGGTTACTTCCATAGATTTTGGAGACTGAAAAGGAATTGCTCCTTTCATTGGACGTTGGGAAACGCCGCTTTCTCTTGGCAGAATCGAACCATTAGCTACAAATGCTACAATCCCTTCCTTTTTCATCTGGCTTCTGATAAATGCCTGATCATCTGCTAATTCAACGGCAATTTTTAGCCTGCCAGCATCCACATTTTGATACAAACAAGTCTCTTCCACGCATTTTGGAAGGAACTGAAATAATATTTTCTCAAGTTCTCTTGCATTAATGCTTCTTCCGTTAGCAGGAAACCCAACTGCAAAATGTACCTCCACGTCACCATTTTTTTCATTGACATGACAGGCACTTCGTTCTAGTACTTCTTGTCCACAAGCACAAACTGCAATTAATCCGCTTTTTCCAGAACCACTGGCCTTAAAATTATATTTTTCTATTTCCTTATGAAATAATCTAAGTATATGATCCTCAAGTGCAATACGACGATGTTTCTTTTCATAAAATGTTGATGGAAATCCTGCTCTTGCTCCTAATATTTTAACCGACACTCTAGATGGTGCCGCAAACGGATCACCTTGTACATGATCTATATTAAGCTGATAGTTTCCAAACTGATAGCTGCCCCTTAAACTTTTATAAGCCGGATACCCCTTATGATCTATAGATTGTAATAATGTTCCTAATCGCTTCATGTATTTTTCCTCCAAATGCTATTCCTTACCATTATTCTTACGCGTTTCTTCATGAAATGCAACAAATTTTTTTCAACTAATAGCTGGGATTTAATCATTTCTTCATATCATGAAGCAGAATAGTTCTATTTGCCTAAAAGTGGTGACGCTCTATGTTCTAGTGCGACACCACTTTCTATCACCCCAACGTATAACTATCATTTAACAGCAACGTACTATACAAAAACAATACATCCTGTTTATCAAACTTTACATAGTCCCCAACCATACTACTCTTCATATATCTTATATCAACCAGTGTAACCTTCGCATAATCCTCAACTAGTAACGGAACAATACTGCTGCCAAAAGAATCTCGAAACACAATTAATTCCTTATCCGTCGCAGCATTAGGATTTTCAACTGTTATAAGTGGCGTAGCCCCAGACAAGAACATATCATACGGGTCTTTCCCATTCACCTTTTCTAGATTATAAATGCCTCTATCAGACTCATTTTCAATATTTTTCACTATACAGGACTTTAACACATCATTCGTCAGATAACTAAGCCTATCCGGCTTCACAGCATAAGCAGATTGCCCTGCATACACTCCATCGAATGAATCACTTGCCTGAACCAGTTCATAACTAGACTTCTTATTCCCAATACCCATTCCGCTTTTCAAAATATCTGCTACATCTTGCAGATTCTCCTGCTTCCAATGTGTATCCGTCTTATAGTAATCCTCAATGGATAACTCCTTCGTAATATCAATATACTTAGCATAAGGCATTCCATTTCTAACCAGCTCAAATAATACCTCATAATCCATACTTGGATACCCATTTTTCTCTGCAAGGAAATACCCTTTATCTGGAACTACAGATGCGTAGATATTCTGTTTATCTGAATCCAAATAGGCATCATACAAATACTGCATTTTTTTGAGGGCATTGGATACGGATTTTTCTTTTAACGGAAAATCAAGCTTAGCTACATAATCGCCGACCATGTAATAACCGTTATTATCCTTTTGATGGAACAAGTAACGAGCTGTTCCTGCTTTTAGCTTTCTAAGAGAATCCCGAAAAGGAAACTGATCTAGAGCATAACTTTCAAACTTAGCCATAAAACTTCCATCTAATATCGTATCAACAGAAAGTGTTGGAAACTGCGCTAGTTTTCGACGTTCACTTTCGGAACTCTCCTTTGCTGGAAGGAATACGCATCCAAGGGTGAGTGCTGCCCATACTATTGCAATTCCAATCATTCTTTTTCTATATGATTTCATCCGTACACCACCTCTAGAATCGGAAATATAAAAATGGATTAAAAGAACCATCTATTAACTGTGCCGTCACCAGAATCAAGAATGCACAGATTACTACTGGTTCTAACACCTGAAAGGCGGAACAAACCCTTTTATCTTCTGCTACTTTGTTTATTGCTATCTTAGGCAGTGGCGTACTACCAATCACTCCGAAGCAAAGAAGCACTCCAAAACTTCTTATATAATAAAGAGTTATATCATTCCATCCTGTTGAAACTCCAACTCCAAACATACCTTTTATCAAATCCATGACAGTAGATAAATCTGTATTTTGGAACAGCACAAATCCCATTGTTACTGCAAATAGTACATAGACATGTCCCACTACAGAAGGCATACGTTCTATTACTTTTGATAACCCTAGTTTTTCTAACACAAGCAGTACTGCATATAAAAGTCCCCATAACACAAAGTTCCAGGACGCACCGTGCCATAAACCAGTAAGCATCCACACCACAAAAATGTTGAAAAACCAGCGGCCTTTTGATACACGGTTTCCTCCTAACGGAATGTATACATAGTCACGGAACCATCCACCAAGTGACATGTGCCATCTTCTCCAGAACTCCGTAATACTTTTTGAAATATAAGGATACTCAAAGTTCTCCATAAAGGTAAAACCAAACATTCTTCCTAACCCAATTGCCATATCACTATAGCCAGAGAAGTCAAAGTAAATCTGTAGGGTATATGCAATTGCATTGATCCAGTAGAACAGAATTGTTTTGTCTGCTGTATTCGCGAACCGATCACATAGTACTGCAAATTGATTGGCTAACAAGACCTTTTTGGAAAGCCCCATAACAAAACGCCTTGCACCAAGGTATAAATTTTCTGAAGTACTCTGCCTCTTATCAAGCTGTCCTTCGATATCCTGATATCTTACAATCGGGCCTGCTATGAGCTGCGGAAAACAGGATACATAAGTTGCAAACTTTAGAAAACTTCGCTGAGGCTCTACGGTGCCTCTGTAAACATCAATGGTATAACTTAATATCTGAAAGGTGTAGAAGCTGATTCCAATTGGAAGAGCCAGATTTAGAATCGAAATGGAAAGACCAGTTACGGCATTGACATTTTGAATAAAAAAATCTGCGTATTTAAAATAGCCTAATAAAGAAAGGCTTGTTACACAGGATAATCCTAACCACACTTTTGCTTGCCTGCGTTCCTTACTCTTACCTATCATATACCCGTAGAAATATCCCAGGGCAATGGATATGAGCATAAGCACCACATATCTAGGCTCTCCCCATGCATAAAAGAACAGACTTGCCAAAAAAAGCACTCCGTTCTTAAACTTCATGGGTACAAGTAAATAACACACTAAAACTATGGGCAAATAATAATACAAAAATGGAATACTTGAAAAAATCATTGGTTCCTATAATTCAAATGATAGTGTTCCACCGCATACCGTTTTAAATGCTTGGATCATATCTTTTGATAGTGTGGAATCTAAATCAGAAGATACCATGATAAACATAACTACATCGCCATATCCTACTGCTGCTATATCATCTGCTTCCACACAAACCCATTTTCTTGGATTAATACCAGCTTTCATTGCTTCTGCAACTTCTTTGGCATCTTTTGCATCTTTTACTCTTACCATTACGAGAGAGTATGCTTGAGAGCTCATCATTGGCTCAGATACAGATACTTCGCTGATTTTATTTGCACTATCAAGGCCAGTAAACGCTTTAAATGCGTCTGCATCATTTAAATCAGCTTCTACTGTTTCGAAGTAAAATTCTGGTTTATGTTGTTCGTAAACTTTTTCAATAATTTCACTTGTAGTTCCTTCTAAATTTTTAACGCTCTCTGTCTTTGCGCCACATGCTGTTAATGTTGCAATCATAACTACTGCTAATGCAGCTGAAAGTAATTTTCTCATCATAATTTTTCTGTTTCCTTTAGTTTAATATAGTATTGTTTTGAGGTTTTATCTTGATACATCTCATAACTTTGTTTCGTTTTCTTAGTTGTAACAGTCAGTACTGCCTGCTTTGCATCCTCTACAACCCAATTCACCTTTGTCTTTGCTTTTATCTGTACTGCTTCGTCTTTTTCAGCCAAGGCTTCTTCTCCTTCCGATAATTGCAAATAACCTTCTGTAACTTGAAAGGTTGCCTGTTCTTTCACTTCTAGGGGAATTGTAATGCTCTGATGCATTCTTGCTAACGCAATTCCTTCATTGTTCTCATGAAGCAATACAGGATTCGCTCCAATCTGTTTTCCTTCTAAGAAAATACCATTTAATGGCTGATTACGCATCATCGTCACAGAAACACCTGCTACCAGTACCAGACAAGCAGCCACACTTACAGCTGCTCTTAAGATTTTAACTTTTGTCTTGTCCCTTTCTTTGGATACATCTAATTGAAGCACCCTGTCTCTAAGACCTTCCGGAGCTTTTATACGACGATATGCTTCTAGGCTCTTTTTATCGATCATTTGCCACATCACCTTTCCATTCTATCTCTTAGGCTCTCTCGTCCTCTTACTAGCCTCATTTTCACTGCTGCCTTAGAGATTCTTAACGCACTGGCAATCTCTTCAATTGAAAGTTCTTCAAAATAGTGAAGAATCAGCACGATTTTGAATTTTTCCGGAAGCACTAATACTTCTTCTAGCAAGAAATGATCTGTCTTCTGGCTAACTGGCAATTCCGCTATCTCCTCAAGAGGAGTGTAGCTTCGAACCACTCGTTTCCTTTGCATATCATGACACTGGTTAATCGTAACCCGTAAGAACCAGGCCTTCTCATGTTCTGCATCTGAAAACTTAGGCGCCCTTTTTATAAATTTCAAAAACACTTCTGAAATCGTGTCTTCGGCATCTTCTTTTGACAATAATTCTGTATATGCCACTCGAAACAGCATTTCGGCATACTTATCATACACTGCTGCTATTTCGGAAGTCTGGTAATTCAATGGATCCACTTGATTAACCTCCTCATATGTAACACGTATGAAAGTAACAAAAGGTAACAAAAAAATTATTTTTTTGAAAATTTTCTAAGAGCCACTTCGCAGATCCTCGCAATGCCTCAATTGTCTTGGTTTCTATACGGAATCCATCTGTATTTTCTATCGTAATCAGAACTTTTGCATTCCCGTTCTCCTTCTCACATAATGCCCGAAATGTACCCATGTCATTCATGTAATAGTCGTTACAATTCAGCTCAATAAATAATACAAATTTATTATCCCATATCTACATAGGGGAGGATAGTATTTTTATTTCACAACTACATTGGTCATAGCCACTTCATCACCTGCGCCGACCGTTAATCCAAATGTATAGCTTTCTCCATCTGCTAATACAGGTTTCCAAGATGGATTCTTAATGATATAGTGTCCATCTTTGGAAGATACTAACTCAGCACACCATATATTTTTAATCTCTCTGTTCAAATCCAAATCAAGTGTCCAGCCTTCTGTGAAGTCTTTGCCAGAATTGTTGGTAACCGTTATCTTACATACCGCTCCATTATTCCACTGAGATGTCACTTCAATAGAAGCTGTTCCTTTGCTTTCTTCTTTTGTTTTCTTCACAAGAGACATATTATCTAATACAACAGTAGCACCACTAAATTGAGCAGCATCAAAATCAAGTGCAAAAGCTGCGTTGGTGTCATTAACTGTTGCGGTAAATGTCTTTTCAAAATGTTTCAGTTCACTTGTAAAGTTAATTTCTTCTTGTAGATACTTTTTATAACGATCATGATTTTCTTGAACCACTACTTTTGTAGTCGCATTTTTTGTGCTGCTGTAATCAAAGGATAAAGTATATTCCTCTTCTCCTTCTAACATAAATCCGGAAGCCAAAGCCATTCCACACCAGCTTGTTGTCTCAATGTCTTTTATTTTAATAATCATGCCGGCGTTGTCTGTCATATCATAAGCTAATTGTCCAAATGCCATGATAGAACTAATGGCAATGATATTAGAGTCTGCAGAAAGGACTTTTCCGTTCTCATCGACTAGAATGCCATTGGCAAAGTCCTGTCCATTATATTGCGCATCCAGCCAGTCCATACGATTATGTAACCAGTCACTTAGATAAGTATAATGTTCTTCATAAGTCTTTAATGCGGAAATCTGAGCTGGTTCGATGTAAACCTGTTGTCCAAGTAAATCCCATTTATCAAAATTGCGAAGATAGGATGCTTGATTCGCTTTTGCTTCGGTTACAATTCCATCTGCAACTTTTACTAAGTCTGCCTTCACTTCATTCCAGCGTGTCACAACTAATTGGCGGAACCAATCACAATTGAGTGCATAACATAGCCATGGGTTAGAATTGGCATTGACATTGAGTACCGTGTAAGCACTAAAACCTTTCCAGTTATCAAAGCCTTTTGCACAGTTGGCATTACCAAGTGCTAAGTCAAAGTCCCATATTGGTCCAAAACCTAGTTTACTACCTGCATCTTTGAACATGTAGAAGCTGTCCCAGCCAGTATCCACGTTTTTCGCTACTTCATTGGCAATATAAATGTCAACTAGCGAATCAATGTCTATGTATTTTGCAACCCCTTCTTGATTGCCTTTTTTTAAGGAAAGCACACTTTTTTCTATATACTCAGAAATGTATTTAATCTGTTCCTTTCTGATGGACTCCGTTTCTGATAAATCACTTTTAATTTCATATGTTTCAGTATCTGCTTCGAATTTGTTGTCTTCTGCATAACGAGACATTTCCACCATGTAACCATTTTCTTCTACAAGATCTGGTTGTTCTGTCACATTCACACGGTTTTTATTCACATTAGCAAGTTCTGTTAGAAGATAAACACCCTGATACTCTCCATTTACATATACCTCGACAGATTTACAATTTGGTGAATATGCCATTTTGTCTAGCACATCGCCCATTTTATACATTGTCATGTTTCTTTGAAGAGACTGATCATAATAGTTGGCAATTAGCCCCCAGGTTTTTCCTTTGCCATCTCCAATTCCTAACATGTTCTGCTTCTTTTCAAACTTTAATTTGTAGCTTTTCTTTGGAACCCCCAAAGAACTGTTGCCTCTTAGTCGAATCGACACGCCCATATTACTCATGTCATACTCTCCATCATCATTTAACACATTGATGCTGGCACTTACATATTCTTTGTTTGAAGTAATCTTTGCGTTTTCCTCTGTCTCAATGGAAACAACAGGCATATCCAACTGTTCCACATTGGCATGCTCTTCCACAGAATCCGCTATTTCGGCTGCCCTTACCTGATAGCCACCTGTTACCTCACTTGTACAGAAAAAAAACATTACTGTTGCCAGCATAACTGCGAATAGAGATTGTTTTCTCATACCACACTACCTCCTTTAAAATTTTCAATTTCATTATAGTTATTTTAGACATCAAACAATATCACATTCGTCGCAATCCTAGTACATTTATGCTATAATTTTGTAAGAATCTGACCTGCAACACCACGACAAACAGCATTATGTACTACATCAGAAAAGGAGGGGAAAGTATGAATTTAGAACGGAAGTGGTTTTATAAAGAATACTCAAATAGAGAAGAACAGCAATTACACAGCTCTTACGAAACAGAACTTTATTTTTACCAGGCTATTGCCAACGGAGATATTCCCTATATTGATGCTGTGAGCAGTCAAGAGCATTTTGAAGAACTTGAGGGCCTTGGTACTTTGTCCCACAATTCGATTAGAAATGTACGATATCACTTTGTTATCTCAGCTTCTCTTGCTTCTCGTGCCTGCATAGACGGTGGCATGCCTCTGGAAGAAGCCTTTGGTTTAGCTGACTTTTATATTCAACAGATGGATTCTTTAAAGACAGCATTAGAAATTGACCGCTTAACCTATGAAATGAACATGGATTTCACCAATCGCATGTATCAGTTAAAGCATCTATCTTATGACAAACAGAATGAGAGTTGTCCAAAAAATAAGAGCTACTCGAAACTCATTCAAAAATGTATGAATTACATATACCACAATCTTCACGGAACAATTCGAATAAGTGACTTAGCAGATCATGTGAAGCGGAACAAAAGCCATTTATCAAGAGTATTCAAAGAAGAAACCGGATTAACCATACAAAATTATATAACACAAAAGAAAATCCAAGAAGCCAAGGGAATGCTTAAGTACACTGATTTTACTTGTAGCGAAATTGCCCTTAACCTTGGATTTTCTTCTCAAAGTCACTTTACCAAAGTATTCAAAGTACAGACTGGCGTTACACCAAAAGTTTATAAAGAAAAACACGGAGGAAAAGCAGTATTTAATTAATCCATTCTAATGATTAGTCTACATTTTTTAACGCCTCGTCCATTGGAACCTTCTTAATTTTACGATACAGGAATAATTGCACCACCAGGTAACTTGCAATTCCAAGCAGCACCATCTCTACATATACGTAAGAAGGAATATGTAAAGGCAGCCAGCCCGAATAGCCCGACATCAGCGGTCTATATATCAGTTTTATTACCCCAACAGATAATCCGGTTCCAAGAATTAAGGATATCATTACCACAATAGATGTAGCTCTCATATAAAGCCTTCTAATTTCATTATTTTCATATCCCAGGATTTTAACCATGGAAATCGCATTGGCATTCTTCTCGATAACTAACTTAGAAAGAAGAAACATAATCAGCATATAAAGTATGATAGCAAAGACATTCACAAGCTGGAACATATTTCCCATAGAAGCAGTAAGCTGACGGCAAAGCTTAGTCATATCTTCTTCCGTTATAGTTGTGGCAATTGCAGCCTTTGGAATATCGCTAATCTTCTGTTTGGAAAAATATCCATTAAAATATCCCTCTTTATAATCGAATGTCGTGCAGAATTCATCTAAATTCATAAATATGCAGATAGTGGAAGGATAGTTATAAATTCCTTTTACCTTAAATTGATAGATTTCATTACTGTACTTTTCTCTTAATTTGATGCTGTCACCTCTTCCAACTAAGTATTTTTCAGCATATCCAGTCGATACATAAACGGATTTTTCAGGTATCTTTGCCTTTACATACTTGCTATCCTCTTGAATTCCGTATACTGCAACCTCTTCTCCATCTTCCACATCGCGCCTTAATGATTTCATTGCATACTTTTCGACACCTTCTACTTTTGTGCTTTCTGGAGTTTTCAACACATATTGATAGTCAGCAAACATATTGTCAACCACTTCATTTTGATAAG
>CALFNR010000035.1:0-8134 GCA_937903005.1 uncultured Lachnoclostridium sp.
ATAATATTCAAGCGATTGGTAAGACTGGAAAAGATGTAGTTGATTATATTACAGATCAAATTGATAAAGTTGTAAACAAAGATGACGAAAAGGAGAATAAATGATTAATATAATTGAAGATATTTCAAAAATTGTTAAGGATGATTACCTATATGATATATGCTTATCTATTGAGTCAAATGGAATAATAGTATATCTTATGGAAAAAGATAATTATGGTAATGCTATTCCAATTAAATTTAATAATGACAAGCATGATGTATGTATACCGAATCAAGAATTAACAAGTGCGATAAATGCTTATAACGTAGATAGCATTAAAAAAATTATGGATTATTTTTCAGAACATATATCTGAATTAAATGAAATATGTACAAGTTTTGATACACATAGTAGACATGACATAAATGTTTATTGAATAAAGAAAATCCAAATTTCATCGGAGAAAAGGAGAATAATATTTATGAAAACATTAAAAGAAACAGCAGAAATGATGAATAGCACAGATTATAAGGAGAGATTTATTGCTGAGTATGAGCAACTTGTAATTAGATATACAGGGCTTAAAAACATGTTAGAGAAATGGGATAAAGGAGAATTAAACTTTAAACCAACTTGTCCCAGAAGTACATATAATATGCAGATTAAGGCTATGACGGATTATATTGCTGTTTTGGAAGCTAGAGCTGTTATGGAGAATGTAGAACTATAATTGGGAAAATAAAATATGAATAATAATTATGAAGAATGGTGTAATACAATCAACAGAATGATTGGTAACGATTATGATATAGAATGTATTATACGCAGAGATGATTATATATATAATCGCAATTTTATCAATTCACCAAGAGATATAATCTTTTATAAATATTATAAAAATGTGAAATTAATAAATATTATGGGTTCATTTGAAAGATTTGATTTTCAAACAGAGAATGGAGAATTATTAATTATTCCTGGAAGATATATCATTTCAATATTTCCAAGTAAAAAGAAAGAGAAATAAATCGTATAGATTCAATCGAATCGAATTTTCCAAATAAATTTAAAACTGAATAAAGAAACAAAATATGGGTGGTTAGCAGCATACCTTTGGGATTTTGCACCCATAAATCACTGTTGACATAGAATTTATCTTATAGATTTAATTCCATGTTATCACTCTCAGATGAGGGTGTTCACATAAATGTTGTTATACGTTTCTAAAATAAAAAATAATAATTTTAATAAACAGGAGGAACATTTTAATGAATTTTGAAATGACAGGAAAACTATCACTAAGCAAGGAAACAGAAAAATTTCATCCGTGGCTTGAGAAGGAATATCCGTCTGGATGGGTAAAACGTACATTACTTTTTAATGCAACTTGCGGAGATAACCGTCATATGTTGAAAGTTGATGCAGGAAGTTTTGCAGATGGTCATGGGGATGTCTATACTTTCACTAAGAGTTATACTGATGAATCTGGCAACAAAGTAAAAGGTGAAAGTATTCGTATTCCATTTAAGGAGAGACTTACATCTCCAAAACTTGCAGAGGTTGCAGAGTTCAAGAAAATGATTTTTGATCTTGAGAAGCCAGGACGTAGATACGCTCTTGAAAAAGCTCTTGAAAAAGTAAACGAAGGTAAAGAACTTACGGATGAAGAACTGAAAGAGTTAGAGGTTGAATCAAAAGATGAACTTGCAACCGCACTTGAGAAAAGCAAAAAGAAACGCCATGAGTTTATTTCAGAATGGGATTTTGCAGAGTTTATCAAAAAAGTAATTGATAGTGGTAAATACGATGACAAGTTATTCCACATCAGAGGTAATGGAGATTATTCTTATTCCGATGAAAAACAACAGGTATATGAGAATTATATTCCAACAAGAATTTATCTTGCTGCGGATGATGCAGAAACTTCTTCTACAGCAACATTTAATATCTTATATAACAAAGATAGTTTAGATGATATGAGTGTTGAAGAAAAAGGCAAATATTATGTAAATGGATATATGATGGAATATGATAGAAATAGAAAAGCCAATATCCCTGTTCCTGTAACAGTTGCAATCCATGTGAATGCTGATGATGAAGCAGAAAAAAAGAAAGCTGAAAGAATTAAGCATAAATTTATTGTAGAAGATGATACATATAAAGAATATGGTGTACTCGTCAATATGCTTAATGGAGCACAAAAAGAAGAGATTACAGAAGACATGCTTTCTGATGAAGAAAAAGAAGACCTTGAGTGTGGATTAATTACAATGGATGATATTCGTAAAGAACTTGGAAGCAATGTATACGGAGAAAGAGTCAAAGAGTATCAGTTTGTAAAACCTGCAAAAGGATTTATTCGAGGTAGACAAGATACTGTATATACAGACGATGATATGGTAATTAAGCCAATTGAAGAAGAATTACCAGAAGGAACAGAAGATCTTTTCGATGACGATGATGAACTTTAATCAATATAGAGGGCGAAAGCCCTCTGATAAAAGGTGTGATTATTTATAGGTAGATTAATTGATTTAACAGGTCAAAGATTTGGTAGATTAATAGTAAAGCATAGAGCAGAAAATAGGTATACATCTGGTGGAAATCCTAGAGTATGTTGGTGTTGTGACTGCGATTGTGGAACTGAAAATGTAATTGTTGATGGTCAAGAATTAAGAACTGGAAGTACAACTTCATGTGGGTGTAGGTTAAAAGAATTAAATGATACCGCAGGAGAAAGGTTTAAAGAAATAAATACAAAAATAAACAAAATAAAAATTGACGGAGACGTTACATATATTTACGACACAAATAATAATGAAATTGTTATAGACTCAGAATGCTATGATCTTGTTAAAAATTATTGTTGGTCTGTACATCATACGGGTTATGTTTATGCAAAAGAAAAATATTCTGATAAACATATTGCTTTGCATAAATTAATCATGAACGATTTAAACAACGATTATATTGTCGACCATAAAAATGGCAATAAATTAGATTGTAGACGTTCAAATTTAAGATATTGTTCAAAAGAACAAAATAATTCTAACAGAAAATTGCAGAAAAATAATAAATATGGAGTACCAGGAATTGTATTTCATCATGGTAGATATGAAGTGTATATAGGATGTAATGGTAAACGTATATTTTTAGGAAGTTCTAAAAATCTTGACGAAGCTAAAAAGATAAGAATTAATGAAACTAAAAAATATCATAAAGACTTTTCATTTTTAGAAAGTAGAGAAGTCAAAGAATACTATTAAAGGAGAATTTAATATGGCAAAATTTGGTAAAAGAAGCACAATTAGTGAGAATTTAAATGATTTTACAATCTGTTTACTTGGCGAAGCAGGAATTGGTAAAACGTCAACAATTGCAGAAGCTTGTGAAAAAGAATTTGGGTCAGAAGGTTATATGATTCTTGATATGGGTAAAGAACAAGGAATGGAAGCCCTTGAAGGATATACATATGAAACTTGCGAAGATTGGAAAAAATTTGACGAAGTAACAAAGGATATCATCAAAAATAAAAATACTGATTATCCAGATTTAAAGATTCTTGTTATTGATACACTTGATCAGTTTGTTGAAATTATGACTCCGTATGTTATTAAATTATGGAATACAGAGAATATGGGAAAGAAAAATTTTGAACCTGCAAAAACAATGAATGCAGCGTGGTCTGGATTTGGTAAAGCAGACGACAAGCTTGTTGAATTAGCATTAAATAGAGTTTGGGACTTAAAAAAAGTTGGAGTTAATACATGGTTCACTGGTCATGTTAAAATGAGAAATAAAGTAGATCCATTAACACAAGAAGAATATTCTGTTCTTTCTACAGATATTTCACAGAGAATTTTTGAAGGATTTAAAACAAAATTTCATGTAATTGGTATTGCTTGCATTGATAGAACAATTGATGTTGAGTCAACTGGACGTAAAAATATTGTTACCAAACATGATATTACAGTTAGCAAAGTAAAAGAAGAAAAGAGAAAAATTGTATTTAGAGATGACAATTATTCAATCGACAGTAAATCACGTTTATCTGCAATTGAACCAGAAATCCCGTTAGATGCAGATGAATTACTAAGGGCATTAAAAGATGCTATTAAAAATTCTAAAAAGAAAGCTGGAAATACTGTACAAAAAAATACAAAGAAAGGAGACACTTCTGAATTACAGGTAAATCAGTTCAAATCTGAGCCAGAGAAACCAAAAGCAGATTTTTTATCTGATTTAGAAGATGATGATTTATTTGACGAATCATCTATTCCCGAAAAATCAGTTGAAGAATCAAAATATCCAGAAGATTTGAACGGAACTATCCGTACAATGTACAAGGAATGCAAAGACGCAACGTTAAAATCAAGTGTCAAAGATGTGATTGCAGAATATGGAAAACTCAATGATGTTGATGAAGACGGACTGAAAAGAATCTATGATATGATGACAGAATAAGGAGTCTGTTATGGCGTACACTGTAAAATGTCGTAAATGCGGAGCAACTCTAAATAGAGATAAAGCATTCAGAGTGGTAGTAGGTAAAGTAAATACCTACTACTGCAATGAATCAGAATATAATGATATCGTTTTTGCGAAACAGATTAAAGAAAATACATATAAATGTATTGATAGAATTTGGGGTTATAAAGTAGTCAATACAGCACTTCGTAAAGAAATAAATGTGTTACTTGAAAATTATTCATATGAACTAATCTTATCATATTTGCAATCTAACTTTGATTTTTTACATGATGTGATGTGCAGATCATTTCAAAGCGAGTATGCAAAAATTCGTTATTTCTCTGCAATTCTTAGAAATAGTCTTGAGGACTACAAACAGTCTTTGAATAAAATTCCCGAAACAAAAGTAGTAGAAGTGGATATGCCAAATATGAATTTTCATAGAAAAACTAAGCGTGTTGCACTTCAAGATATTGAAATGGAAGTTGGTGATGAATCATAGCAGAATTTATTACTGGTGTAAAGGATAAATACCCTCCGCAATTATTAAAAGGACGTATTGAAGCGGAAGGCAATGTAATCAGTTGTTTTTTTAAAGATATGTTACTCATAGATGATACAACGTTTGAGCAGAAAGATTTTGTTACCGCAGATGGATTGTTTTATTTTTCGATGCTTAATCAGTTAAGAAATAAAGGATTTTATTCTCTGGATGAAGTTACTATATTATCAAATTTGAGTCAAGATGCAATTGACAGATATGAAGATATGGGTGGATGGGATTCAATTCAGCATCAAATTGACATTATTAACACACAAAATTTTGATACTTATATAGATATTTTATATAGAGAGAATATCTTATTACATATGCATTCGGACGGATTTAATCTTCTGAAAGAAATTGATGTGAATGGGAAAAAAGTTATTCCGCTTAAATTATTTCGTAAAATGACCTCCGAAGAAGTGACTGATTGGTATGATGCAAGAATTAGCTCTTATGGTACTGGGTATTCAAGCAAAGTTCTTGAGGAAGAAGAGATTGATTTTGATGATGAATTTATCGAGTCTTGCCAAGAAGGAGAAGAAAACGGAGTTCCATTTGATATTGCAGGATATGATATCAACGGTGAAGAAATAAACTGTTTTCCATTTCTTTCAAGACAGATTATGGGATTACTTGAAGGCACATTTACTATGATGGGCGGATTCAGTTCGTCTGGAAAAGCATTAACTCTTGATTCCGATTTGATGACTCCTACTGGTTATATCAAAATGGGGGATGTAAAAGTCGGACAAAATGTTATTGGAGACGATGGAAAATCTCATAAGGTTATAGGAGTCTTTCCGCAAGGAATTAAAAAAATATATAGAGTAACATTTAGTGATAACAATTATGTGGATTGCAGCGAAGATCATTTATGGACTGTTATGACGTCTCATGATGCATCACATGGAGGAGATTATAGAACGGTATCATTAAAAGATATTTTAGATAAAAAATTACCTTATTACTATAATACTAAAAGTGGTATTAAATATAATCTTCGAATTCCTTTATGCAAACCTATTGAATTTGATATAAATAATAATTTGCCAATTTCTCCTTATGCTTTAGGATTGCTTATAGGTGATGGAAGTTTTTGTAGTGGAACACCTAAATTTACAAATCCAGAAAACGATGTTGTTGATTTATTAAGAAAAGAACTTGGCGAGAGGTATTCGGTAACTCATTGTGCAAAAGATAGAGATTATGAATACTGTATAGTAGACAATCAAAAACCCGAAAGAAATAAAAACATAGATGGAACATTTTCTGAAGGTTATACTAATGGAATTAAAAATAGATTGATTCAACTTGGTATATTTGGATGTAATGCAGAAGAAAAATTCATACCAAATATTTATAAATTTGCATCAGTTCAAGATAGGATTGATATTTTATCTGGATTGCTAGATACAGATGGAGAAGTTAATAGGCAAGGATTATATATATTTTCATCAAAATCAGAAATATTAATGAAAGATGTCTCATTTATTGTCGAAAGTCTTGGGGGGACATGCACATATAAACAAAGATTTACTAAATATACAAAAATAGATGGTAGTAGATCTAAACCTTTTAAGTCGTTTCGATGTTATTTTAAATTAGATTCATCAATTCTGCCGTTTAAAAGTAAAAAACATATCGAACAATATAAAGAACATCCATATAAAAGCAAAAGAGGAACTGAGCCAACAAGAGTAATTAGAAATATTGAATATATCGGAGAAAAAGAATGTCAATGTATTTCTGTAAATAGCCCAAATCATTTGTATTTGACTAATAATTGTATTGTTACACACAATACTACGTGGTGGGTAACAATTTTAATGGCATTGTTACATTATAACCGAAAAATTCTTATTATTTCTAATGAGGAAAATATCAAAAAATTTAAAATTAAATTTATGGTATGGCTTCTTGGGAAAAGAAATAGATATTTTAAATTAACGAAAAAGAAAATGAGTGCGGGTGATATTAGCAGTGAATCAAGAGAGCAACTTACTCAAGTTCAACAATTTTGGAGAGAAAATTATAAAGGCAGAGTAAAATTCATTTCTATTAATGATGCAGATATGAAAGTTGTTAAGAAAAAAATCAGAGAGAATGTCCTACGTTATGGTTATGATTGTGTCCTATATGATACTTTCAAAATCCAAGAAAGTGATTTTGAGGGGACACGACAGGACTTATCTCTTGTCAGAGATAGTCGTGAACTTGATAAAATAGCAAAGAAGTATAACATTATTATGCTTGCGTCTGTGCAGCTAGCTGAGAGGTTAAAGGGAAAGCTATTCCTTGATAGTTCCGTACTTAGTAATTCAAAACAAATTAAAGAGATTCTTGAAAATCTATTTTTAATGCGCACTGTTTACGATGAGGAACTTGACGAAAAAAGTAAATTCTATTGCAGACCATTTAGATTAAAAAAAGTAAATGACAAATGGATAGAAGAAGAATACTCGCCTGATCGTAATGCTGTATATAGAGCATTATTTGTGGAGAAAACTAGAAATGGTAACAACTCAAGTGATACGGGAATTGGATTTCTCTTGAAATTCGATGGTGATCATTGTATCTTCCGTGAAGTTGCGCAAGCAAGATTTAAACATGGCGAAATAAAATAAATGACATTTTTGGAGTGATATATGCTTGAAGATATTAAAAAAGAATTACTAAATCACCCAGATAAACTCAAAGATATTCTTGAACATTTTGGCTATTGTAATATAGCTATTCGTTCTAAATATATTCAATTCGGTAGGGATGAGTTCTCATCTAAAAAATCCATTGTAATTAATTTAGAAAATAATAAATTTTTATACGTCCATGATTATGCACGAAATATTCAACAAGATTTGTTTTCTTATATTATGAATCAACGCAGTGTTGAATTTTCTGTAGTAATTAATGAAGTGAAACATGTATTAGGGATAAGTGATTATTATGAATTTTTTAATCAGAAAGGAATATTTGGTGGGTTTTATGAAAGGGTAAAAAAACGAAATGTGTGTAAACACAATATATACGATGAATCTATATTAGACTCATATGAACATATTGGTAATACAAGATTTCTAAAAGACCATATATCACTCTCAACACAAAAAGCCTTTAACATTTGCTATGATATAGAAT
>CALFNR010000036.1:0-15733 GCA_937903005.1 uncultured Lachnoclostridium sp.
AAATTGGGAGCGGAATCTTAGATGTTTGATTCCACTCCCATATAAGTTAATCAGCCTTTTCCTGTTTTGATAAATTAAGAAGATTATTGTAAGCGATGTTGATATGCTTTTCGACAATTTCAAATAATGACATTGTGGTTACTTTATTTGAATCCTCATCTTTCTTATTTATTTCTAATCCAAAAAACTCTCGGCTTTTATCATTCATAATACATTTAACTTCATTTTCACTTACATGATTTAAGTGATTACGTAGTTCTCGAATTATCACATAATCCTTTAAAATACTAATGATGTTTTCCTGTTTTCCCAAAATATTTACTGTTCCATTTAGATATTCGTCTATGTGCTTTAAAACATAAATACCTCCTGCAAAACCTACCGTGTCGTTCAAATCACTATCCTTTTGAATAAATTCTGCCGCTAATTTTTTTCCTGATTGTTTACTAAAACCATGTAACATTTTTTCAAGCTTTTTGCGTGCATAATTAATATCAGACTCATCATCTTTTTTGTTCACCACACTATTAGGTATCGTAATTGCTCCCAGTGTATTCATCAAATAGTACGGCATCCTCTCATTATAAAGCGTAACAGCCTGCTGCAGCATTCCGTTACCTAAATAATTCTCAAGCAGAACAATAAACTGCTCGTTTGGATTTTGAATAGCCATCTGCCTTCTTATCTCATCAAATTGTAATTTCATTATCTGGACTCTACTATCAACTATCTTGTCATCTTTCTCTAGTTCTTCCATCTTGGAATCAATTGAATCGAAAACCACATCTAAATCCTGAAGATCACAAACTGCTAATTTGTTGCTATACTGTTCCATCGCCTTCAATAACTCATCAACTGCATCTTTATTTTCTTCATTTTTCTCACTTCGCCCTAAACTTTCCCTTAATGAAGTAACACGTCCATATTTGATAAAATCGCTTACTCCATTACTAATATCAAGCATTGCATATGTAGAATTAAGCGAAATAATTTCCTTATCTTGTTTACCGTTAATATTGCTATAAACAATTTCGTTTATATTATATTTAGCCAACTGTAACAGCTTTATTAGCATAATGCATAAGAAGCTGAAATCTCTAGGTCCGCCTGTGGAATCAATATAAATTGAAAAATCTTCATTTTTAGCACTATATTTCTCTTTTAGATTATTCAATCTGTTAATCAGCTCTTGTATTTGTTCTTTATTGGCATCCATAATCTGAGAATTCTCATTTACTGGAATGGCATCTACAGAAACATTTTTGATTCTGGACATTTCTGCAAATCTCTTTACTCTTAGTTCATAATACTCGGACTCTGATAACTCTTTCTCATCCTTTTCTACATTTTTATAAGGAATATCCTTTTTCAAATTCTTTATAAAAAGCAAATCTCCAATTATTACTTGATTATACTTATTATAGAAATCATTAAACCTTTGTCTCTTTTCAAGCGTTTTATTCTCCGTTGCCTTTGAACGAAAATAGAAAACATCAACCGTATACTCTTGTCCATCCGATTCTTCCTTTATACAATCGAATATTGCTTGAGTTCCTGCTTCATTTGTTAAGATACCATAGACATCTTTTTCTTCCTTGGCCACTCTCTGCTTGTATTTCAGCATCTTTAGTTCTCTTTGAAAAATACTTAAATAACTGACTACAATATAATGCTTCAAATCATTTCCTCCATTCCATACCCAAATACTAGTCCTAATTTGCTGTTTTGACTTCACACTGTTGGTGGTTTTAAAATGCGCTTATCATACACGTCATTATCTGGATAGTCAAATATAACTATATTTTATCATATATTCCATTTTTATTACCATGTTCCAGTTTGCTTAAATTAAATTCTGAAGCTTCTCAGTCAATCTTTTCCTCTAATATCTTTCTCCATAATACAGCTGCCTTATCAGTTTCTTCTGTATTATAAGCTTCTTTGGCTTTTTCAGCCGTCCTGCATACTTTCATATAAAATTCATTATATTGCTTGTCTGTCACTCCTTCAAACACATTATATGCTGGCGGCATAAATCTGTAATGGATGTATCTAGCATCGCGCCTATACGTAACCATATTATTGAACGTTCTTACAAGTCCCTCTTCTACAGTTCGAATTCCATCAGGGCAACACTGTCCAACAAGGCACTCCAACGGGTAACCTTTTAAACGCTTTGCAGAAGGTGATTGCACTCGTCTCCACCATTTTATGCATTTCACAACTTCTGTAAAATGATCATTACATCTTGCATTCTTGGCATTTGTCCAATTATTAATATGTACGGGATTTGTTTGTATCCATTCATTTTTTCTTCTATCTGGAATGTATAGAGGTTGGCTTTTCCAACTATTCATTCTATCATAAGGGTAATTGTTTGTATTCACCAACCAAGGAGATAATGCCGGTGTCACATCCATATGCACATTAGGTAATCTTATGCCCCATGAATGCGTTTGTCTTCTGCAGTAGCCTTTATAATATGATTTTAAGAAAGGGTATAAGACTTGTATTAGCTCATCTGGTGTGAAGTCATTTATATCTAACTTCATCACTACAACTATGTCTACATCTGAATGCTTTCCATATTTGTGCCTTACGATAGTGTTCCGTTTATAACTTCCTTGTAAAAATGCTTCTTCGATAATTGGTGATAATTCATTATCCCGTTGTAATTGTTTTCTTAGGGTCGTATGACTCTTGATTAATTCACTTCTTTGATTTGGTGTTAGGCTTATTCTTTTCAAAAAATCTAGAAAATAAGTTGCTAATGGATCAGCCATATTGTTTATCTCCTTGTGGTTAGAAATTGTGGTTAAAATAATGAGACTTTACTTAAGAATATCTAGTCAATTTGTTCTTGAATTGTATGTTAAGAGCATGTTGCTGATTTATAAGTCCCATATCTTCGAGATACAATTATTACAATATTTCAATATATCTCATGTTACTGTTCTATTAGATGCTCAGCATCCAAGAGGGCAGGGAACAACGTTTCAATACATCTCATGTTACTGTTCTATTATTCTTTCGCATATGCTCTCCTGTCTGCCAAGCCCGTTTCAATACATCTCATGTTACTGTTCTATTAAAGGTTCATTATAGCAATTTTCACACTCAATTGTTTCAATACATCTCATGTTACTGTTCTATCTGGATTTACATTAACTCTTGGTTCATATTGTTCTACGTTTCAATACATCTCATGTTACTGTTCTATGTCTACTAGCATCTATTTGCATAACAAGACTTCAGTTTCAATACATCTCATGTTACTGTTCTATTTGTATAAAATACCAACCAATTTTTATGCAAATTATTCGTTTCAATACATCTCATGTTACTGTTCTATTGTCAGAGGAAGAAGAAAAATTACTTGCTCGTTTAGCGTTTCAATACATCTCATGTTACTGTTCTATGTTTTCAGTTTCTTCATTGTACTCAATTTCTTCCTCGTTTCAATACATCTCATGTTACTGTTCTATTAATTCAGAGCACAATCTACCATATTTTTTTGAAGTTTCAATACATCTCATGTTACTGTTCTATCTCGCTTATCTTTAGATAATCTGCAAGCACAGAGGATGTTTCAATACATCTCATGTTACTGTTCTATGTCGAGGTAGTGGATGTCGACATAGATTCTCTCTGGTTTCAATACATCTCATGTTACTGTTCTATATGCAGGGAACGATGGTGGCTATGCAGTCTTAGAGTTTCAATACATCTCATGTTACTGTTCTATTCGTCGCAGGTGCGTTCAATCGTCACAAGAACAGGTTTCAATACATCTCATGTTACTGTTCTATAAAATAGCATCGGGTTCCCTCATTGGTAAATCTAGTTTCAATACATCTCATGTTACTGTTCTATAAAGAACAAAAAATCAGTTTGGAAAAATTAATAAGGTTTCAATACATCTCATGTTACTGTTCTATGTTAAAAATATTTACATTTCTGAAAAGAAATGGACGTTTCAATACATCTCATGTTACTGTTCTATTTTACGTCATTCCTTAAAGAAGTGGATGCAAATGTGTTTCAATACATCTCATGTTACTGTTCTATAAAGTTGACATGAACTATATTATCAATACCTGGAAGTTTCAATACATCTCATGTTACTGTTCTATGGGTTTAGCCTCCTGATCTCTTCCACTGCCTTTCTGTTTCAATACATCTCATGTTACTGTTCTATTTACAGCAGATATGGTAAAGCCTGGTTCTATTGTTATGTTTCAATACATCTCATGTTACTGTTCTATACAAATGCTTCTTTATAAGGGAATTCATTGGGAATAGTTTCAATACATCTCATGTTACTGTTCTATCAGAGTTAGAAACAGAAGTAAAAGAAATGGTATCGTTTCAATACATCTCATGTTACTGTTCTATATAACTTCTGTTCCTTCAAGCGGACATAGAAGTGTAAGTTTCAATACATCTCATGTTACTGTTCTATAACAGGCTTAAATTTGTGTATGCATGTAAGGAGATAGTTTCAATACATCTCATGTTACTGTTCTATATCTATTCGCAATTTAGTTGCCCAAAACATCTTACCGTTTCAATACATCTCATGTTACTGTTCTATAAAAGAGAGATCCAAGGATTAGTCTCTCTTTAACGTGTTTCAATACATCTCATGTTACTGTTCTATGACTTCCACAGCTCATGTATATCCTAGTAACAGAATAGTTTCAATACATCTCATGTTACTGTTCTATATGGGGAAGGAAGATTTTCTGTAGTGTTAGAAGTTAGTTTCAATACATCTCATGTTACTGTTCTATATATCAGTATCATCGAGAAAAAATAGCGAATCATAGTTTCAATACATCTCATGTTACTGTTCTATCCGCACAACTACGCCATTTCTATTTTCTATCATACCACAAACTCCTCATATTTCAAGGCTTTCAAAAATTTTTCCCAGCCGTTCGACACATTCTTAACAATCTCCTCATATCCACTCAATCCCCCAGCACTTCTAGCTTCCCAAAGCATCTGCTCGAATAATCGCTGGTATTGTCGAACAGCATTTCGCTGCCTTCACCACCTCATTCCTTTTACAAAACAACATTTTCTTTCACTCCCTCACCCACATTGTTATGAATTTAACATTTATCTAATATTCCAAGTTGCTCCTGCTTTTCGTTCCTCACTAAACATTCCAAGCAAAAGCAACCTCACCTTTCACCAATACAATATGAGAATTCCACTTCCTCCAGCACAAATTCACTTAACCCTCTATCATCCTTATCTACTTCAACTGTCTAAGAATAAATTTCAGCTGCTCATAATACTCTTTACAATCAACATCCTCCACAAAGGAAGTGTCAAGACCGTTTTGTCTTAATTCATCAATCCACTTCATGCACTCTTGCTTGCTAATGTGACTATTCTGCAACCCATAGTAAAGATACGCGATTTCATTACTTATGTCCGTGTTAAATACAAGAGGATCATCCGAATTAATATTAACCAGTGCAGTTGGTTTCTCGCCTTTCTGTATCGGGTTCAGCACATACGCTTGATGCTCCAACAGACTTTCCATTTCCCCAATCACCACATTTGAAGTCGGATTCACTTCAACCACAATGCCCTCCTTCGATATTTTGTTCAGCAAATACTCTTGCATAAATCGAATCAGCTTCACATCCTGACTAGTCACCCTTACTTGAACAGGTTCTTCAAATCTTTTCAGAAAGCAGACACAGTGAATCGCATGAGCCAGCTTATCTGCATCCCATAACTGATTTTCGCAGCCATACTCATCATAACAGTATATAGATACCTTCTTTGCCTCTTTCGGACATTTTCTTGGCTGCTTGTTGTCGGATTGAAGAATACATTCTTGAAAATATTCCTTCATCAACACGAATCTTTTCAGATAACCTTGATGCAGTACATGGGTATTTATACCATTCATATTAATCAGTATTTTCTCTGCAACATGGTATATCTTTTCCTGAAGATACAAGAGAAGACCTGCATCAAAGTCACTGCATTGCTGCAAACAATCCCAGACCCATAGCATATTTTCCAAATATTCTCCTCGTGGCAGAACTACGACTGAATTGTTCTTTTGCCATTGTTCAGGATCAATTCCAAGTACAATACCATGTCCGATACGATCGCCTGCATGAAAACGACAATGCTCAATTACTTCATCAATGCGCCTTAATCCAGATAACATATGCCGAAAATCTTCTCCTGCATGAAACGTAAAACATAAACTTTTATTTTTTAACAATGGTCTTTTCCCATTAATTTGGTTATTCAAAGACATCACTGGTGGCTGACTGCTACTGCTTCTTGCCATATCAAAGATTGGTGCAAATATACAGACAGGTGTATCATTTTCGCCACTGGCAGCATCTAGCCCTAACACGATATTGGAAAGGTACGGAATCTTATTTCTCATATCAAGAATCTTATTCATTTGAAAATTATAATCTTCCTGCATTTTCCCATAATACCAGTTCTCTACCATTGGATAAGCTCGATTCTCATTGTTCTTCCAACACTTATGACTAATGTTATTATCTGATTTCTTAATAAAATGAAACACAATACCTAATACAGGAAATTTCAGATTTATTGCTCCTTCATTCTGCTCATCGATTACTTCCTTATAGGCACTTAAGATATTTTTAAGTTTAGCTTCACACTCTTTCGGAGAAATCCTAATTTCAACCTTTCTTAAATACGGGTTATGGAATAAAATACGAAATTTATCCTTATATGAATTTGACATCTGAGCAAAAAGTTCACTAGATTTATCATAAAAATTTTTAAAATAATCAAGTCCGTTTATACCATTTTGTTGAACAATTTTAGAAAAGAACCAATTTTTTATTCGAATATAGCACCAGAATAGACGTTGAAACAAAATATCCTTTTTATTATCTTCACTTTCTCTAGACTCTGGCTTATTCATGTATTGTAACGCGTAGAAAAGAAAAATGTTTTCTCCATACGTGTTTATATTATATGGTGATGGAAAAAGCATATAAATGTAATCATTATATCTTTCTGAATCTTTTCGTTGTTCTAATAAATCAACTTGTTGCCATAGAAGATCAAATGTAGCAAATGTTTTATTTCTTTTAGAAATCCCAAGAAATTTATCCATGGAGAAAGTCTCACATGTTTCATTATCAAATTCATCGTTCTCTATCTCTACATGATTTAGCCGCCAGCTCCAAAAGCTATTCTTTTCCTCAGATAGGAAGCAAGCCATCCATTCTCTAATGATGCAAGCACTTAGAATTGTATATACATTGCTATCTGTATTGTGGCCAATGCAACTCACTAATTGTTCTATTATATTTTTTTTCTCTGTACCCTTCTGACGAAATAAATTCATTGTTTCTATCCAAAGAGCAGAAAAATCTCCCACTGCACCAAAATGGAGATGATTTTCTCCAATTCCTTTCCGTAATATACTATCCAACTGCTTATCTGCCAAAGAAATTCCCGAATAGTATCCATCAAGCTGGTAATGCTTTTCACGCTCGCAATGCTCTTCATACTTGTTTTGCACTAAATAATTGCAAACTATTACATCAATAGGAATCATGCGATTCAGTTCTTTAAACACTAACACTTTCTGAAAAACATTGGAATATGGTCCGAACAATTTTTCATCCTCATCATTTTTCCAAGATTTTAACGCAAATACACCATCTCTATGGGTGATTAATGCTTTCGAAAGCCTATTTAATATATTCTGATATTCTCCTTGTAGACGCTCAATTACTTGATTTACATCAATGACGCTGCTCTCCTCATCGTTCATATTAATGTATTCAAAAAGTAATGGATAATGAGTCTTCAATAACAAGCGAATTTCATCCAGATTCTGTACGGATGTACGTCCGCTTACGTCTCGTAAAATATCTGATACTACCTCTTCTATACAATTTCTTTTATCCGACTCTTTGGCAGCAGTAAGAATCTTAAGAAATGCATGCTGTTCATTATATTCCACTTGCCGAAAAGGATACAGCAGTATCTCTAAGTTTAAATATATTCTATTCCGCATCGTTCATCCATTCCTTTATTTGCTCTCTAATGGTTTCATTTTTATCTGGGCACAGTTTTATGTATGCCTTAGATAAATAATAAATCTCAAAGTGAATTCCAAATACATTTACTTTCTCACTATCCACTCCATCTGCTGCATTGAACAAAAATCTCTTCATGTTTACATAATAGTCTTGTTCAAAGTTTTGAACATAGGTACGGTATAGTAATTCCAATGTATCGTCTGATTCTTTATTAAGCATGCTCTTCTTGAAGTTTTGGATGAATTCTGTCAAATACGCAGGTTCAGATAGCGTTGTATTACAATAACTCAAGGTGAGCTTCTGAATGTCTTTTGTTCTTTTTAAATTAATGATTCCATTATCAGCAAACAGACGTTTTAATCGTCGAAGCTCTAATTCTACACTATTGCAATAAAGCTGTTTTGCATGCTCTAACTGTTTTTCTTTTTGCTTTATACTGGCTTGACCATTTATGTATATTTTAACTTCGTCAAACAGCGTATTTTCTATCTTTAATAACGATTGTTCAATGTTCTGATCATCACCATTGGCAAACTGTATTAGTTTATCTGCAACTTCGGTTCCTTTGATTCGATTGAAATGCCTTTGAAAAGCTCTTGCTTGCGATTCTTCTGTATATTGGCTAATAATCTTATAATAGTTTCTGCTTACCTTTATTACGGTATCTTCATTTTCAGTAGTATCCTGCAGATAGGATTCTTCGAATTCAATGCCGAAACAGAGTTCTTCTTTTTGTAACATTGAGATAAGATTAGGTTCATCAATTGGTTGATACTTCTTTGATTTGCGACAATAATATTGTGCTTTTAACTGCTCCAAATCTGTTTCTGGATAACCCTTGGCAAGGTAAAGGAATACCCAAAAATAGATTCCTCCTATTGCCTGCGTTTTGTCTAAATCGAATTCAAAAAACTGTTTGATTGCCGACTTAAATTCAAGCGGAACTGTTTTATTCTCATTATCTAGATATAAATTAAAAAGGTTAGCTTCTAACTCACTGTTTTTTCTATGGAAAGCACTATAGTCCTTATATATGTACTTAAAAACAGAGTAAATTTCCTCCTTTTTTTCAACACTTTGTCCGATGTTCTCATCGTTTTGGATATCATCAAGTACATTAACTAGATTGTAGTATACATAGTTTAACTTTCTGGTTTGGTCTGAAAACATGGAAAAAGCTTGTGGGTTATACTTGGTTTTTGGCACTTGTGCATACTCTTCTTTATAGACAAAAAGCGGTTCACAATCTTTTGATTGGGTACACATTTCCAGGAACTCTTGTATCAGCTCCCATAAACATTTTGCCTCCTTAATACTTTTGAACTGAGGTTTTAATTCATTGCTCCATGTCCGAATATCGTAGCGGTATGGATAAGGTAATACTTTTGCTAATACATTCTCTGCCAATTCAGAACGATCGCTATAACCCTCGTAATGATTTTCAAGAACTTCTTTCATTTGCTTTTCATCGCCTGACATAAAACAAATTACATTGGGATGCATCATAAATTGCAGGATAACATTGATAAGCTCTACTATTTTATCTGGGCACAAATCAATATCGTCGAAAAAGAAACAAAAGAGAGGATTACTTTCACTTGATGTTAATTCTGTTCCTTCCCTATACTTATTGATATAATTACTCCATTCTGTGATAAAAGCATTGAATCGATTTTTCAGTTCTGTGCTTGCACTCAACATCTGAGTTGAGTTCTGACGATAGGAATTAAAATCTGTGTAGTTCTGAGTTAAAAGTCTTCTATACTCCTCGTGCGTATACAAATAGTATTCCATGACCTTGTCAAATTCCTGTTTCAATTTTGAAGTTTTTTTCAGATAGCATTCTTTAAATGTTTCATCGGCTCCTGTTCTAGAGTAAATTTTTTCTTCTTTTACTTTACTTAAATAAGCGGTAAGAACCTTTTTAACAGAAGAAAGAATGCAACCGAACAAATCAAAATTATTATTTATTCTATTCAATTCTATCATAGGGAACACAATATTTTGACTTTTTTGTAACTCATTACAAATGGTAAGAAGAATAGATGATTTTCCTGAGCCCCTGCCTCCTAAAATGGAAAACGTATTGTTATTCTCAGTAACTGCTTTATCAATGCTTCTTGACTGAGAACTGCTTGCCTGAATATGTTTAATCTCATCCATCAGCTTGTCCATCTGTGGAAAGATATGTTTTACTTCCTCTTTTTCCAGTATCTTTGCTCCAAAAGAAATCCTTTCTGACTGCATTGCTGATTTCTCCTCTCATAACTTTCTTTGGCTAATACCGAAAGGTAACGCCCCCTTCGGTATTATTCTGTTCCTTGGTTTTACTTCTTTGTAGTGTTTAATATCTCCTCCGCTGACTTCAGACGCTCTCTATTTCTGAATTTGCTAAGATCCATATATTTGAATTTTTCGTCTTTCTCCTTTGTTGAGTCCTCAATACATTCAATTTCTTTTACCTTTTTATATACTTTTATCGTCGCAAGATTATCATAATTCTTCTCTATTACTTTTATTTCTTCAAAGAACTTATTCTTTAAATCTTCAATTTTAGCGTTCATCTTTTTTTCACGCATTTTTGTAATCAGTTGATTTGATGTATTATTTGCCATATATTCCATTCTGTCATTCAAACTTATACTGTATTCCAGTCGAATATCTTCCTCCAATAGAGAACTATAATCCTGTAGCAAATCATTACCTACTTTATTCTTAAACTTGGATGAATACTCATCATTTAATTCTTTAATTTTAATAAAATAATCCTTAATATTTTCATCTACCGTTTCTTTCTCGAATAACCCATCAATGCTTAACTGATTAATTGCATTAGCTATTTTCTCACTTAACTTACCTTCATCAGTAACTAGTGTGTCATCCTCTTCTCGCAGATTCATATACACTGCTTCACGAAGCTTTTCATGAAGTGCTTCATCATAAAATTCCTGCCTGCTTTGATATGTTCCTTCACTATTGTCTCCAAACACAAAAGCATCATAATATCTGCTATCCAAAGAATAGAAAGACTCTTTCTTACAATCGTACAGTACCTTGATATTTTCAAACTTAACTCTTCCATATCCATAAGGCTTGCCATGACCTAAAAGCTCTGTATCCGAACTTTTATATTGCATTCCACACAACAGCAAACCTAACTCTGCTTCTGTAAGATTTTCAAAGTAGATTTCTCCACGAAAATATTTCTTCGGCTTTATTTTGCCGGAACTCAAAGGCATCAATGGCCTAATCTTAGACACTGTGTTCATATTTTTCAGTTCAGCTGTAGTTTGTACTCCTTTTTTCTTCCAGTAAAACTTTCTTCCCCTCAACTCAAACTGACTATCATTGTATGTAATGAGTTGATTCGTATCTCCTGTTTGTTTCTGCACAAGATAGAGCTGAAATGCCGTTGGTTTCGGATTCATTAACACAACTGCACATTCTTTTGCCACAACATCATCTGTTTTTGGCAACAAGCAGTTCATAAAGTTTAATCGTCCCTCATAATGTGCCTCCTGCTCTTTGTCATCTTCCTTGACAAATCCAAACAAGGATGAGGTATAATCGTACTTTCCCTTTCCAATTGTCTTTTGACGAATTCCATACTTAATGTTGTAATTATGGAACACACGAAAATATGGAGTCGGTCCAAAATCCACTACTTCTCCATCCTTGTCAGAACGGTAAAAGAACAGTTTTGCATACTTTGGTCCAATTTGCCTGCTGCCATCTCTGTTATAAGGAAGATTATAATAATACTCTAGTTCACCTAGTTTGTTGGTCTGTTGTGCATTTCTCCTCAAATCCTCTTCATAATAGGCAACTAACTTTTCATCAACCACTTTTTCCTGTGGGCTATTCTTTAACTGATCCTGTCTCAAAGCTTTTACCAGATAGTGATTTACTTTTCCATCAATCCATTTTGAATTGAACAGATATCCTTTGTTACCTCCACTTCCAAAGGCAGTGATCTTTCCATAGTCAAACTGAAACTGCACAACCTGTGCTCCACTTTGATACGGTCTATTTCCATAAGGCTTGTATGTCTTCTTTGCACTCCTTCTTATAGTTGACTTGTATTCCCGTTCCTGTTTTCGCTTATCTACGCTATCTGGATCAACGCAGTCTCGCATCTTCTTAATAGGCTTTGTATACATATAATATTTTTCTTCAGTAAGAAGTCTATTTCCACGAACATCACTTTCATGCACCTTTAGAAAATTTCGATTACGCCCCTTAAATTCCTCTGCTGGAACAATAACCAATGTATGCTCATTCTTCCAATACAAATATCCTGCTTTGATTGACTGATTAAAAGACTGGCGGATTCTTTCATTGTTGCCTCTCATCTTCTCCGAATACTCTTTACGAAATGGCGCACACTGATCCGCAAAACTTCGATACATCATCCTCCGATCCTCAATCATATTCGCTTCCGACAAACTTAAAATCTCCACATTACTCCGAATCAGCCCACGAATCGTACTTCCAGGAATAATGTAATGAGTATCATCGCCAAAAAACTCCTGTACTTCACCACGTTTTTCGCCATTTCCTCCGATGAACATCTCCGTCATATTCGTCAGTTCATACGTAATTTTTCCGCTTATTCGATTCTCGTTCTCCAAGAAGGAATCATGCTTTACCAGCTCTTTATCATGAAGCACCACATTTTTATTAAAAGGTATGAAATTATACGGTGCACTTGCAGTATCTCTATTAATCATTAGAATGCCTCCAATCCATTCAAACAGGTTCCACAGATATACGCTTGTCCAGTTTCTGCATCATAGTCAATATAATGTCTAAGTTGTATGCTGCTGAATTTTCGGGTACTGCCCGATTTCTTTAGTTTTTGTGTTTCCTGAATATACTCGTTTTTCCAGTCTTTCGTCTCCACTGCAAACCATTTTCCCTGTTGGAAAATGTGTATCTCGCATCCTTCTCCAAAGATTCTGGCCTCTACTAACTTCATTAAATCCAGTTGTTCTATTAAATCATCTTTATAACCTAATACTACTTTGTCGACTTGTAATCCCCATACGTATTGATAGGATGCCTCCTGTTGTGCATATTCCAATACTTCAATCAATGACGAACAATCTTCTAGCAACAAATTCTTTATTGACATATCACACATCCTCCCTTGCCAGCAAACCGATACACTCTTCAAGATACGTTCTTACCTTATCCGAACAAATGAGACTGGCTTTTCGATCTTCCACTTCTAAGTCAATGTTCTCCTGCTCTTTGATATCCCAATCGATTCGATATTTTTCAGGAATGGATATACTGATTTGTGTTCCTCGAATTCTTCCAAATCCTACACTTGCCATGCTGCCAAGTGGAATTTTACTAAGTCCCAGATCACGAACTGTTAGAAATAAAAGTGCAATTGCCTGCTTTCTCTGAACCTCTTCCATAATCGGCAAGAACTCTAACGCGATCTTCACTTTTCCCTTTGTTATAGCGTTGGAAGTCAGTTTTGCTCCACTAATTGTGCCACCTGTAAAACGATCGATCTTAATTCTTGTATAACATTTCGTTGCAGGTTCTTCTATGACCGTATCATGGACACGTACTTTTCCGCACTGCTGCTTTTCTCCATTTTTCGTTCCGTCGTTGTTGGTACCGAACATCACTTCAAGGAGATCCGTTCTTTTCTCTTCTCCCATCTCTAGGGTTTTGCATATCTTTTCACAGTAACTGCGAAGTACGCCTTTCCAAGTAGTGCCTGAGATGATGTATTGACCGTTGGATTTGATGGAAGTTGCAATCTGATGTCCCTCTTCATCCGTTTCCTTGTCTTCCCCTTTCAGAAGAATCGCATCTCGGATTTGTCCGTCTAAGGAGATAGAAATCACTTGATTGTTCATACCTTCCTGACTAAATCCGTACTCCACATAACTTGGATCATTGATCTCAAGGGGCTGGAACAGATAATAGGATTTAAGACTGCTCAAATCGAACATATCAAAATGTGCGTGTTTGACTCGTTCAATGCGAAGCTGCCCTGCCCCAGCATTTTTATTGCCTCCAAATAGAATCCAGCCTTTCTGAATACCTTTTGCCATATCCTGAAAAAACGCTTCTACTTGCTTCTTTTCCGTTCTCAGGGAAAATACTTTTACAATTACATGAAATCTGCATCCTTGTTTTAAGAAGGTTCTTTCAAACATTTTCTTATCGGCTGCTCCTCCAAGTTCTTTATCATGGGCATGGCATTTTCGGATATCAATTACATTTTCTAATCCGCTGCTTAAATCATTACGCAATGGACTATCATAAAAATAAACTTTATTGTCATATCTGCTGACGCTATCTCCCCAAAAGCTTGGATAGTTCGTGTTCTTTTTTTCTTTCAAATAATCCTGTACCGCTCCTGCAATGCTGGTACCTGGCAGAAGTGGTACTCCATCACTATCCAGCATTAGTCCGATTGGGCTATCGCCTGCTATCTGGAACAGTCCTGCTGTGGTTGTTTCTAAGAATAGAAAATCCACACATTCGTAATACTTTTTTCCATATTGTTTCTCCATCTGTTAAGCCTCCTCCCTTGTGTTATAACGTACTAATTCTTTTAAATACAGACAGCATTCATAGAAATTATCCTCGGCAATTCGATTCTGACTCTGAGAAACCGGGTCGATTTTAGCCTTTTTCCATTCAAAATGAATCAGATCAAGACTAGCGGTTCCCTCCACCATCTTTTGCAGGAACTGATATAAAGAGATTGGTGGACGTTTTGATGTATCGTAAGAGGAATAGCCGCCTACTCCGCCTTCCGGTACATAAAGCATGGTCACTTCAAAAGCGGAGGTATTCTGTATCTTCTTCACATAATTAGACAGTTTTTTTATGTTGTTCTGGTAGGCATCATAACCTCGCGTTGCATACATTTTATCTAATACATCTTTTAGGGCATTGGATTTTGTCTTATTCAGCTTCCAATCTATTCGTTTTTCCATAAAATCTTTTTGTGCCAGCTGATACATGATGTAATCAGAATTCTTCTGTAAGGCAATCCTCTTCGTCCACTTCTCAACCATGGCATTTTCTTCTTTATCCAGAATCTGGTCTAATGTATTGGAGGATGGATTCACCAGCTCCTCATGTACATATGCTCTGGTTTTATTCTGGCTAAAGTCAGGGTTTACTAAGATTCGTCCGTACCCTTCTTCTCGGCGGATTCCTACCCCTTGTTCTTCTAATTCTTTGATACGTTCCATCTGTAAAGTTCCGGTATACTCATATTGAAATACGCTGCCCGCACGAACTGCTGTCTGCTGCACGCTGTGTGCCTTATGTTTACTGTTGTAACCAGACGTAATACTCGTATCACATACCATTGTCCGTTTCTCCACTTTTTCAAGTCCCAACGTTTCTTTTAAGAATTCTTCGTCAATTGCATTGGCTACCATACCATTCTGATCAAATAGCACTAAGTCAGACAATGCATATAGGATGAATTGATTCTTATGGGTACTCTCAAGTTCCACTGGAAACTCATTGCGGTACGTTGCATAATCCATGGTCTGATCCAACTGGATCTTACATTTTCCATAACCGCTGCCTTTTGAACCTCCTATGTAGCAAATGTCATCCTCTAGCAGCTTAACGAAATCTGCTTCCCATTCTTCCTCACATTGGATGAA
>CALFNR010000037.1:0-15655 GCA_937903005.1 uncultured Lachnoclostridium sp.
AAGCCTTTAACATTTGCTATAATATAGAATCTCAAGGAATAGTAATACCAATATACGACCAACTTGGACAACTTATGGGTATAAAAGAGCGATTTAACTATGATGTTCCTGACGGAGAAATGAAATATTTTTATTCTTTGCCATGTCAGATGAGCAAAACTTTATACGGATATCCGCAAAATTATAAGTATTTGATTAGTGGAACAATATATGTATATGAAGCTGAAAAATCTGTTCTTCAATGTCATTCATATGGTATTCATAATTGCGTTGGTCTTGGTAGTGGAACAATCAGTAAAAAACAGGTACAAATGCTACTTGAATTGAATCCTAAAAGAATTATTTTTATGCATGATTTCGGGTATCAGTTGGAATATATTATGAGAAATATAGACTTAGTAAAGAATTATTCAAGATTTACAGAGATAGAACTTGGATATTGGAACTTCTTTGGAAAGAAATACAAAGATAAAGTGTCTCCTTCGGATTTAGGAGAGTATAAACTTAAAGATATTATGTTGCACGAAATAAAGATGATAGGAGATGAAGATGACGAAGAAGAACTATAAAATTCTCAATGATTGTAGAGGTATGTATGAACAAGACATATTTAATACGATTGTTAAACAAAGAGGAATTGATAATCCAGAACATTTTTTTAATCCAACAGAAGAAGACTTATTGCCGTTAGATAGCTTGAAAAACATTGATAAGGCATTTTTGAGAGTAGAAAAAGCATTACAAAATAATGAGAATATCGCGGTGTTGTTCGACACGGACACTGATGGGATAACATCTGGTACAATTATAACACGTTATCTCAATAATTTTTCAAACAATGAGATCACTACTTTTATTGACGAAGGTAAACAGCATGGTTTAATTGGACAAGATTTGAATAAATTTCTATCATTCGATTTATTGATTATCGTGGACAGTCTTGATAAAGATATTTCACAATATGAGATATTAAAAAACTCTGGTGTAGACATTATTATACTCGACCATCATGCAATTAAACCAGAAATACCATATGACGATGTAGCAATTTTAGTATCTTCTCAGAGAGAATATGGTAATCCTCAATTATCTGGGGCAGGTGTTACATGGAAGTTTTGCAAATATTTTGATGCAATATACGGAACTACATATGCAGACGAATTAGTTGATCTTGCAGCATGTGGAATTGTTGCAGATATGATGGATATGACAATTATGGAGAATAGATATATTGTCTCGAAAGGACTTGAATGCATTCATAATCTTGCACTAAAGAAAATTGTTGGTGGTTTTGAATTTAACAGCACGGCAATTTCGTTTAGTGTTGCGCCTATCATTAACGCAAGTAATCGTATGAATCAAAATGATATTGCCATGAAAGCATTTCTTGAAGATGATAACAAGCAGGTTTTATCTTATAATAAACAATTAAAAAAATGTAAGGAGCAACAAAATGAAGAAGTGTCTAAGTTATTGCCAGGAATTACAGAACAATGTGAAAAGCAAATAAATAAAAAAATGATTATTACATATATAGATACGCCATATGGTATTAGCGGTTTACTTGGTAATAAACTTCTTGAAAAATATCAACGTCCAATTTTAGTTCTTAAAGATATAGGAAATGATTTTTCTGGTTCTATGAGAGCTATAGGACTTGATGATTTCCGTGGTGTATGTAATGAAAGCCAGTTAGCGCAAGCAGAAGGACACGAATTAGCAAGCGGTATCACTATTAATAAATCTAATCTAAATAAATTTTCTGACTACATCGAGTCAACACTCCCACCGTTAAATAAAAATATTATTGAAGAAATTGATATTCAAATTGATATTGCTGACATGACAAGGACATTAGTTGGACTGATTAAAAAGATTGATCGTATTTCAGGTACAAATTTTAAACCAGTAAAAGTATTTATTAACGGAATCGAAGATTATTCCATTGATAATATGAGTAATTACAAACATCTTGTAGTGAAACCTACTGATTATATTTATCTTATTAAATGGAATTTTGATGGTGATTTTGAAGAAATGGAAGATCATGCTCTTATGAATGATGAGATTGAAGTAGTAGGAAATTTAGATAGTGGATTTTTTGGACGAAAGTTTGTGTTGAAAGCGGTGTGTGATGAGATTAAGGTGGCGAAATAGGAGGATGTTATAATGAATAATTTTTTCTGCTATCATTTACATACAGAAGATTCCTTATTAGATAGCTGTACAAACCATAAGTTATATACTGATAGAGCTGCTGAATTAGGGCAAAAAGCTATTGGTTTTAGTGAACACGGAAATATCTATAACTGGATTGAAAAGAAAATGTATGCTAATAGTAAAGGATTAAAGTATGTACATGAGTGCGAAGTTTATTTAACTGAATCATTATATCATTATCCTGATATTAACATGCCTGATGAATGGTACAAAGCCCATTTAGGATGCAATCCAGAAGAAACACAAAAAGAGTTAGATGAATTATTAGAATCAGAGAAATATAAAGTAAGAGATAATTACCATACAATTTTAATTGCAAAAAATTATGAAGGATTCAAAGAACTAAATTTATTAATAGATAAATCTACTCAACCAGATCATTTCTATTATAAGCCAAGAATTACATTTGATGAGTTTTTTGCTATATCAGATAATATTATAAAAATTAGTGCATGTCTTGCATCGCCATTAAGCAAATACCCATCTTCTGAAAATGCTGATAGAAAAACCTATGATAAATTGTTAAAGGCATATGATTATTATGAAATTCAACCGCACATAAAATCGTTGTCACAAATTGAATATAATCAAATGTTATATGAAGCTTCAAAACAATACAACAAGCCTCTTATTGCAGGAACAGATACGCATAGCTTAAATAAATACAAAGCAGAATGCCGTAGTATTTTACAAAAAGCCAAGAAAATTGCATATGCTGATGAAGATGCATTTGATCTTACATATAAATCTTATGACGAATTAGTTGAGATGTTTCGGCAACAAGGTTCTCTACCAATGGATGTTGTATTAGAAGCCATAGAAAATACTAATAAGGTTGCTGATATGGTAGAAGACTTTGAACTTGATACTAAGTTTAAATATCCTGTTCTATACGATAATGAAGAAGCGGTGTTCAAAAAACGTATTAACGATATGTATCAAGATAAAATAAAAAGAGGAATTATTAAACCAGATCCAAGATATAAACAAATGGTCAGAGAAGAAATGCGTGTATTCAAAAAAATTGGTATGGTTGGATTCATGTTGTTTATGTCTGAACTTGTGTGTTGGTGTTGGGAGAATGATATACCAGTAGGATTCTGTAGAGGATCAGTTGGTGGAAGTATGATTGCATATCTTACAGATATTATTGATGTTAATCCTCTTGTATGGAATACAATATTTTCTCGTTTTGCTAATGAAAGTCGTAAAGAAATCGGTGATATTGACTTGGATATTGCACCGTCACAACGACATTTGGTATATGAACATATTATTGACGAGTATGGTGTGGACAAAACTGCATATGTTCTTGCGATGGGTACAATTTCTGATAAAGGAACCATTGATGAAATTGGTAGAGCCTTATCTGATAAATGGGCTTCTAATAAAGCAGATTATATAAGAGAATACGAAGAATTACAAAGTAAAAAGTATAAAGTTGGTGAATGGGAATTAGGGTTAATTCAAAGTACTCGATATAACGAACTTAAAAATAGTAATGAAGATCCGTATTCTTTAGATAATATTGCCCGCATAAAAAAAGAGTATGAAGAAAACCCAGAAGATACAAAGAAAAAATATCCTGATATATTCTATTATTTTGATGGTCTTGTAAATACAACTATTTCTCAATCAATGCATCCTGCTGGTATCATTGTAAGCCCTGTAACACTTCCTGATAATTATGGTACATTCTGGAATGATGGCAAACGTATTCTTACTATTAATATGGAAGAAATCCATGAAGTAAGTTTAGTAAAGTATGATCTTTTGGGACTTAAAAATATTGAGATTATAAAAGACACTTGTGAACTTGCACACATTCCGTATCCTAAATCTTATACAGTAAATTGGGACGATCAAAATGTTTGGAATCATATTGCGGATAGTCCAGTTGGAATATTTCAGTTTGAATCTAAATTTGCATTTGACTCTTTAAAAAAATTTCATTGTCATCAAGTAAACGATTTGTCTCTTGTTAATGCTTCAATTAGACCATCTGGTGAATCATATAGAGATAGGTTATTAGCACATGAACCTAATAAAAATCCATCTGAATTGATTGATGAATTGCTTGCAGGAAATCATGGTTATCTAGTGTTCCAAGAGGACGTTATCGCATTTTTACAAAATATTTGTGGTCTTTCTGGTTCAGAAGCTGACAATGTTAGACGTGCAATTGGACGTAAACAAATGGACAGGCTACAAGCTGCATTGCCACAAATTCTTGAAGGTTATTGTAATAAATCTTCTAAACCAAGAGGAGAAGCAGAAAAAGAAGCAAAAACATTTTTACAAATCATTGAGGATTCGTCAAATTATATGTTTGGATATAATCATTCTACAGGATATAGTATGTTAGGCTACATGTGTGGCTATTTAAGATATTATTATCCTAGAGAGTTTATTACAGCATATCTAAATAATGCAAATAATGATAATGATATTACAATGGGAACTCAGCTTGCAGAAACAATGAATATTAAAATACATCCTATAAAATTTAGACACTCAATTGCAAAATATTCATGTGATAAATCTGGTATTTATAAAGGCATAGGATCAATTAAATTTTTAAATGATAAAGTCGGAGATGAATTGTATAATTTAAAAGATGATAAGTTTGATACATTTGTTGATTTACTTGTAAAGCTTAAAGGCTTATCAATAAATAGTCGTCAACTTGATATCCTCATTAAACTTGATTTTTTTGAAGAATTTGGTGATATAAATTATTTACTTAAACAAGTAGAACTATTTGAAAAAATATATGGTAAAAAACAGTTTAGCAAAGAAAAACTTAGCAAACTTAATATTCCATTAGAAATTGCAGAAAAATATGCAGAAAAAATAACAGATAAAATGTTAAGAGGTTTAGACACTAACGGGCTTTTAAAGGAATTAATAGGATATTATGTCAAATATACACACACTACATTAAAAGAACATTTTAAATATGAAAATGAATGTTTGGGGTATATTACTACAATTTATCCATTAGCAAATAAACGTTATTATTACGTAACAAATATTAATATTACGAAATCTTTGACAACAGTTTCTTTGTACGAAATCTATAGTGGTAAAACACGTTCTATCAAAATGTGGACAAGCCAATATAATAAAAGTCCATTCGAGAAAAATTCTATTCTGTATATCCATACAATTGAAAAGAAGAATAAACGTGAGCCAAATGGAGAAATAAATCCTGCAACTGGGAAGAAAATATATGTACCAGTTCCAGATAAATTCGAATATTGGTTAAGTAAGTATATCATCAAAAATGATATTGAGGAGGGAGAATAAAATATTAGATAAATATAAATTTACAGACAAGGAAATGGAAGAATTAATTTCTTCCATGACAATCCTTGTCGACTCAAGGGAGAGACAAGCAAATCATATCACGGACTACTTTGATCGTAAGAAAATTTCTTATAAAAAGAAAGCTTTGAGCTATGGTGACTACAGTTTTATGATTCCTGCGAATGAAAAATTATCTATTCCAAGAGACTTGTATTTTAATAATTCATGTGTGATTGAACGCAAAGCAAGTCTTGAAGAAATTAGTGGTAATTTAACGAATGGTCGAGATAGATTCGAGAAAGAATTATGTCTTGCTCCAAAAACAAAAGTATTACTAATAGAGAATGCTTCTTATGAAAATATTGCGACAGGTAATTATAATACACAATATAATCGTAAATCATTTATTGCTTCAATACATAGTTTCTGGTTTAAATACAATATTCCAGTTATGTTTATGAAAGATAATAAGTATTCTGGTTTGTTTATTAGAGAGTATTTTGAGTATTACTTAAAGAATTATTTAAAGTAGAGAATATACAAGTAGGTGAACTATATGAATAAAACGTTATTACAAGGGAGTGTCACACTTGCGCAAACGTTTATTGATAATACAAAAAGAGATTGTGATTGGATAAAAATTGGTGAAAATATTATCCGTTACATATATAAATGGTTTGGTTGGAATGACGTAAATGAAGTAGAAATATGCAATTAGCGATTTTTTGCAACATAATAAAGATTGTAGATTTGAATGCTATTGTTGCGGAGAATGTGAAGAACTTAATGATTTCCCAGAAAGTGAACCAAATATAAATGATGAATATATAAAACGTATAAAAAATCTTCTATGGGAGTTTGACAATGCATGTGAATTGAGCGAAGTAGGCAAGAATGAATTGACTAATTTATTTGCTGATGAAGGTGATTAAATGAAAACCATAACAAGAATATTAACAAAGAATTTTACAAAAGTTCCTCTTTTCTGGATCACATTTAATATGCAAAAATTTAAGAAATATGGAGCAAATGGTTCTTGTATGTGCAATATTCATCCTGTATTGAAGAATGATGAATATATTATTCAAACTATGAATGAATTATGTAATTACATACGAGAGAATTATAATATGAAAGATATTATTTAAAACAAACAGTCAGATGAAATTTTCCTTTCATCGGAGAAATAATGCTATATATAGTATGCAAATATAACTACGCATACTATATATAGTGTATCAAAAGGAGAAAGTATGTACGACAAAAGTAATCCAATAAGATTTAAAGTAATTAATTGTAAAAACTATATTTACATAGCAAACGAAGATTATTATGGAATAAAAGATTTAACTAAATATTTATTTGATGGTAAAGTACCAGAGAAAACAAATAAAGATAATTGGTTTAAGTTATCTAAAATTCCAGAAATAGTATCAGCAAAACAATCAGATGAACGTGTCAATATTCGATATGAATTAAAAGCAGGGTATACACCTACAAAACTCATGCCACAAATTATCACGAAAAAAATGGAAGATACTGGTGAATATGAAGAGGTAATGGGATTGTATTCATATAAATATGACACGATTCCAGGAGAATATAAACCAATTGAATTTGAGATTAAAGAAATTTATTCAAGAGAAGATTTTGAATTTATTCCTAATAAATATCATGCAAAAACAGATTTGATCACCCAGATTGAATATCCAGAAGAAGCATATTAGGATAAACCTTGTAAGTTGGATTCTGATGAAATGCTGCAAATTATTAGAAGTTATGTTAAAGCAAATATTGATACTAACGTAGCTGATATTACATCTGACTATGACTTTCATTTTGAAGTAAAAAAGAAAATTGCATTAGCTAATCCATATAACATTTTAATTGACACAAATAATACCTTGTTTAGTAAAAGAAAAAGGAAACCACAATGGGTTAATAAAATGATTTCTCAAAAAACAGAAACTATTATCAACTTTAAAAATTCTTTAACATCTACAGATTATGGGAAAGATTGTGTAGTAGCTCCGTTAATTGTGGGAGAAAATTATATAGATTTACAAAATAAAGTAGAGAAATATTTATCAGAACTTATAAAACAAATTAATAAAAAATATTGCGAATGCCCTACTTGTAAAGGATGGGGAATAGTAGAGGAGGAATAATAATTATGGCAAAGAAAGTATTTAGTAGAGATTATTTAGTGGATGAACGTGATTTACCTTGGTCTGGTGGAATCATGGATAGAATTATTGATACTACTCGATGGTTAATTATACATGAACTGGTATTCGAAGATAATGGCAAATTCTATATGACTACATATTCAGAAGGTGCTACTGAGTGTCAAGATGAAAGACCTTGGGAATATGACGATGAAGTAGAATGTACAGAAGTAGAATTAAAAGAAGTAAAAGTTAAGAAATGGGTTCCTGTAGAAGATTAGGAGAATAATATGTTATACAAAATCAAAAATATCAAACACAGTGGTACATACGGAAAACGTGATACCGAAAGAACAGATGGTAGATATCCTATTAGGATTGGAAGGATTGTTAATCTGGATGTAGATTATATCGAAATTGGATATCCATTAGTGGTCAGATATGTAAGAGATTCAGATGACACACCGATGAAGTTCAGTCTTTTAAAAACAAGCAATGTTGTATCTGCTAATAGCGTAGGAGAAGTTGAATGTGATCCATCATTTATAGTTGTAGAAACTGAAAATTCTATATTTAAGTTTGAAAGAGTGGAAGAAGATGAATAAACATATACAGGGATATTTACAGGGCTTAATATCTACATTAAGTATTAAATACAATATTCCAAAAGATAAAGCAACTGTAATGATACAAAATTCATATGTGATTGATTCATTAATAAAATATCCAGAAGATACTTTACACGATGATATAGAAACTTATGCAGATAATATTTATGAAGACTGGATGAAAGAAAGAGGTGAATTATGAATTATTACATTTCAGATTTACATTTATTTCATGCAAATGTGACTGCCGAAGGTTCTAATTTTGATGGTAGACCATTTAAAACACTTGAAGAAATGCACGAAGTCATCAAAACAAACTGGAACAATACAGTTACAAATGCAGATCATGTCTATATTCTTGGTGATTTAGCATGGAAAGAGAATGAAGATGTGATAGCTTTAGTAAGTAAACTAAAAGGTAATAAACATCTTATTCTTGGTAATCACGATAGGGTAAAAGACCAGAGATATAAGCAATTATTTGTAGAAGTATGTAACCATAAAGAAGTAAAAGATACTATCAATGGTAAGGAATATCATGTAGTTCTTTCGCATTATCCGTTAGCATTTTGGAATCATCAACATCATTATAGAAGAGACGGAGAAAAACATAAAGTATGGAGTATTCAATTATATGGTCATGTACATAATTCAAATGAAGAAGTAATTTTCCAAAATTATATTAAACAGCTCAATGATGCACATAACATTAAATGCATAGCAAAAAATGTGGGTTGTATGATGGAATATATGAATTATATACCTAGAACCTTATCAGAACTTATCACATGTGATGTAAAGGAGAAAATATGAATTTTTAATATATATGACATTTTAAATATGTGTATGTGGGCGATATTAGGTGTATTTTGTTTAAAAATAAATATGAAATCATCACATGGTTTTATATTATGGATAATTATTACAGTTATGCAAGTAATATGTCTATTAAATGGATATAATTCGGTAGTAAATATTGTATGAATGAACTGTTTCATGGAGGTGGAAAATGAGTAAGAAACATTATGTATATGTTCCATGTGTTAAATATGGTGATAATAGCGGATGGATGGGAACTAAATTTAAGAATATGCAGGATGCATGGGATTATCTTTTGAAATATAAATTAGAAAATGATACAAGTAATGACGTTATATTCATTGGTGTTATTAAATGCAAAGATGATGAGAAACCTTTTGATAGAATTATGGATATTGGAATAAGGAGTTATGATTTATGGGATTAGTAAGTCGATATGAACGAATTGAAAAAATGAAAGAATTAATCCAGGAACTAAACGATGCTTCTATCGCATACTATACAAACACTCCAATTATGTCAGACTACGATTGGGATAAAAAATATGAGGAGTTGCAGCAATTAGAGCATCAAGAAAATATTATTTTTCCAAATAGTCCAACTCAGAATGTTGGATATAATGTTGCAGATAAATTAAATGAAGTTCAGTTAGACCATCTTATGTTATCTCTTGATAAAACAAAATCAATTGATGACTTAAAGAAATTTGCAGGAAATAAACAATGTATTATATCTGTCAAAAATGATGGATTGAGTTTGACACTAAAGTATAAACATGGAGAGTTAGTTAGTGCAGTCACTAGAGGTAATGGACAGATTGGTACAGATGTTCTCCAAAATGCATTAACTATTAAAAACATTCCTAAGAAGATTCCATATCAGGATGAATTAATCATTGATGGGGAGGCTATTATTGGATGGGATATATTTAACGAGATCAATTCAGAAATTAAGAATCCAGATGATAAATATAAGCATCCTAGAAATCTTGTATCTGGTTCATTGCTTTTATTAGATAGTAAAGAAGCAGAACAAAGAAACATGAGGTTTGTTGCATGGCGTGTGATTAAAGGATTTGAACATAAGTCTGTTTACGAAGATTTACAAAACGCAAAAGTATGTGGATTCGAAGTAGTTCCTATGCTAATATATTCAAATTCAGATAAAGATTTTCTTGAAGGAATGCTTGAAAAAATTCAAGATTTAGCAGATGTAAACAATATTCCATATGACGGTGCTGTAATGGCATATGATGATTATAACTATGGCGAATCACTTGGTAAAACTGATAAGTTCTTTAGACATTCTATTGCATATAAATATGAAGATCAGTTATATGAAACAGTATTAAAGGATATTGAATGGAATACTTCTAAAACAGGTCTTATTAATCCAGTAGCAATTTTTGAACCAATTGACTTAGATGGTGCAATTACTACAAGAGCTACATTACATAACATTTCTTATATCAAAAAATTATCTCTTGGTATCGGTGACAGAATCAGAGTATATCGCTCAAATAAAGTTATCCCAAAAGTACATGATAGTATTGATAAATCGAATAATTTTATTATTCCTGATAAGTGTCCTATTTGTGGTGGAGAAACGAGAATTGTAAAAGAAAATGATTCAGAAGTTCTAATGTGCATAAATGATAACTGTAAAGGTAAATTATTAGGTAAACTCAGTCATGCGGTGAGCAGAAATGCTCTGGATGTGGATAATTTATCAGAAGCAACGCTTGAGAAATTTATTTCCTTTGGTTGGTTAAATTCGATTAAGAGCATATACCATTTATCTGATTATAAGGGTAAAATGTATAGTCTTGAAGGATTTGGTAAGAAATCAGTAGACAAATTACTCGATTCTATTGAAAAAAGTAGAGAAGCAACACTTGACAAATTTATTTATTCACTCTCCGTACCCATGATTGGAAAAAGTGCAAGTAAAGATATTGCTAAACATTTTAAATATAATTTTGATGAATTTTATCATTGTTTCTCTTGTGGATATGGATATTTTTGGAATCTTAAAGTAGATGGTATCGGTGTAGTCGCAAGTAACAATATTCAAAAATTTGCTATAACATATGCAGATAAAGTTTTTGAATTGAGTAAAGAATTTACATTTAAAATTCCTAGTGAATCTAATAATACTCAAAATACACTACAAGGAAAAACATTTGTAATCACTGGATCATTAGAAAAATTTAATAATAGAGACGAATTAAAATCTGTTATTGAAACTCATGGTGGTAAAGTATCTGGTTCTGTATCTACTAAAACATTTGCCCTTATTAACAATGATATTGAATCTTCATCTAGTAAGAATAAGAAAGCAAAATCATTAGGCGTACAGATTATTAATGAAGAACAATTTATGCAGTTGCTTGGAGAATAATATTATAATAGGAAAGGATTTTATATGATTGAATTTAAAGTATGCTTAAAAAATACAGATGATGCAAACAAATTTGTGCAGAATAGTTACAAATTCAAAGATTATTACGGAGATTATATTTGCGGTCGTTATATCGTAGATTTCTGTAGTATACTCGGAGTCCTTAGTGTAGGCATTGGCAAACCATGTAGAGTTATTTATCATTGTGATAATGTAGATTTATGTAACAAATATAAAGAAGCAGTAAAAGAATGGATTGTGGAGGACTAAAGAATGGGAACTATTACAATTTTATCAGAAACAACAAAAAATCCAATTACCTTAATTGGTAATAGAGCAGGTATTTGTTGGGGCGCAGATGTAACAAACAATGAAAAAAATTATAAACGTGGAATGGATTGTATTAAATCTAATCATGGACGTACATTTGAATTTCCAGATGTTCACATGATTATTGATGGATTTAGTGCCAGAGTTATGAGAGAATATGAAAGACATGTAGGTGGGTTATCGCCTTGGTTACAAGCTTCAACCAGATATATCAATTATAATAACTTTGATATTATCGTTCCAAAATCTATTAAAGCAAATAGTGACGCAACAATTACATACAATCAAGCTGTAAAAAATATTAGAAAAGCGTTATCAGAATTAAATGATTTAGATATTCCAAGAGAAGATATTGCAAATCTTCTACCATTAGGAATGACTACAAAAATTGTTGAAAAAAGAAATCTTAGAAATCTTATTGACATGAGTCATGTAAGAAAATGCACAAGAGCATATTGGGAGTTTAGAGAATTATTTTCTACACTTGAAAATGCGCTAAGAGAGTATTCAGACGAATGGGCGTGGATTGTAGATAATATGTTCAAAGCAAAATGCGATTTATATGGATATTGTGATGAGACAAAATCATGTGGTCGTAAACCAAGAAAGGATAAGTGATTATTATACATACAGTATATTGTGTATTAGGAAGAACAGGTTCAGGTAAATCAACTGTAACAAAACAAGCAGCGAAGCAACTAAATATGAATGTTTTACGTTCATATTCTACAAGACAATATCTACGTGATGGTGAAACAAAAGAAAATTCAGACCATACACTTATCTTCCCAGATGAAGTAGAAAAGTATCGTGACGATATGATTGCTTATACTGATAGAGTAGGATATTGTAATTTCGCAACAAAACAACAACTCTTAGATAATGACTTCTACATTATCAATCCCACTGGTTATTATGAATTAAAACTAAAAACAAAAGGGATGGATATTAATTTAGTTACTATTATGGTAACTGTTCCATTTAGTGATTTACGTGAGCGTGCTAAGAAACGTGGTGATTTTAACGCATGGCAAGCGAATTATATGCAGGAATCAGAAGAATTTTCTACATTTGAGAAGTCACACTTGATTGATTATTTTGTACTAAACGATAGAAGCCTTGAAGAATCTGTTGCAAAAATGGTGCGAATTATCAATAAAGACAAAGCTAAACGAGGTATTACAGATGAAAGATGATATTAAAACTTTGTATGTGGATTTTGATGGAACATTAGTAAATACTATTAAAAAAATTGTAGATTTATACAATGAAGATTTTCAACATTACGAAAATTTTCATTGTATAAATTGGTGGGAAATTGATACCTGGGAATTTGAGGAATGTGATTGTGCACCACAAGGTTATATTAATCAATATTTCAATCAGCCTAGATTTTTCGATGATTTATATTGTATGCCATTAGCACCACTTACAATTAATGATCTATCGCAATATTATAACATTAAAATTGTTTCTCATGGATATTTGCCTAATTTGAAATTGAAAGAGATGTGGATTAAATGTAAATTTCCGTTTGTGGAATTTGTTGGTGTAAATCTTAAAGAATATTCCGATAAGAGTCATATTGATATGAGTGATGGTTTATTCATTGACGACAGTTCTAAAAATCTTATTACATCTAATGCAAAAGATAAAATTTGTTTTGGTAAAACATACAGTTGGAATGAAGATTGGACAGGTAAGAGAATGAATAACTGGGCGAAAATTCGACAATATTTACTTGGAATTGGGAAAGAGGTGACAAAGGAGAAGTGATCATTAGTAGTGGTGAGCTAGTACGAGAATTGAAGCGTATTGGGGATAATTTTATTACAGTTGAAGTGGAGAATAGAGAATATGTAATTGACATGATTTCACATAAACCAAATTGTGCAGACTCATTATGCACACATCTGGTACTTAAATGTAAAGATGGTGGAAATGGTGAAATTAAAAGAGTTTGTTCATAAAATAGTGGAGGCATAGTTAATAAGTTTCGTTGAAAATTCATAATCTGATATTACTATCCCATAAAAGTAATATAAAACATAAACACTATATGGATTGTGACTATTAATCCGATAATTTTGAAACACATCCACTAATGAATATTATATCACATAAATAGAGAAAGTACATATATAAGATAAAAATAGTAAAGGATAGTAAGAAAATGACAGAAAGAGAAAAAGATTTAATCGTGGAACTTATTTGCAATGAGCAAACACATATGATTATGAAAGATCATACCAGATATGATACAGAGAAATATAAAGAATTAGAAGCATTGAAAATTAAGATTAAGGATATGTGAGGTGGTTATTATGAATGTAGCTATTGTCGGAGTTGGAGCTTTTATCATTGCATGTTTACTTGTAATTGCGTATATGTGTTTGTGTTTAGCAGTTTCAACTAAAGACAGAGAGAAAATTGAAAAGGAACTATTTAATAAGAAGTTTGGTAAAGGAGATAAGGAATGATTAAGGTAATCAAGAGAGATTGTAGCGTTGTGCCATTTGATAAAACTAAAATCTCTAATGCAATATTGAAAGCAATGAAAAATGGATCTGGTATTATTAAACCTAAAATTGCTGATGATATTGCAAGCGAAATCGAACAATATTGTGTCGAAAATAATCTAAATGAAGTCGATATTTCTGAAATCGAATCTATGGTATATGATAAATTAATTTCTAAAAAACAAAGACTTACTGCAAAATCATATGAAGGTTATCGTAGAATTAGAGAATTTCAGAGAGATAACATTAACACAACAGATGAAGAAATTGAAGAACTTCTCACTGGCACAAGTGAATATTGGATGAATGAAAATTCTAATAAAGATGAAAAACTTGTAACGACTCAAAGAGATTATATGGCAGGAATTGTCAGTAAAGATATGAGTAGACGTTATCTTTTAACTCCCGAAATTGTACAGGCACACGATGAGGGTATTATTCATTTCCATGATATTGATTATTTTGGTCAGCGGACGCTCCATAACTGTTTTAGTGCTGATACAGAATTTGTTACATCTTGTGGAATTAGAAAATTCTCCGATTTTCATGATGGGGACAATGTTGTTGTATTGGATAAAGATGGTGTATGGAGAGATGCAACAGTAAAACTATTTGGGAAACAAGAAATGTATGATATTACATTTCAATCTACTCGTAGAACAAAAACAGTCACGTGTACCAAAAATCATCGTTGGATTTTGCATGATGGTAGTGTTACAACAAGTTTAAAAGTTGGTGATTCATTAATTGGTTTAAAAGATATGTTATATACATATAAAACCGAAACATATGATGAGTGCAATCTGTTTGCTCTTGGATTTTTAATTGGTAATGGATGTAATCATAATAGTGCCAATTATTATCAAGTAAGACTTTGCGGACATAAAACTGAATATGCGGATATTTTTAAAAAAGCAGGATATAAAATAAGTAACATTGGAGATACTGATGATTTAATTGCGTATAAGATTGGCACAATTAAACAAGATTTTATTAATTCAAAGGCATGGAAGTATATGGACAGAAAATCAAGAGCTTTATTATTTCTTGGTTTGTATGCGGCAGATGGAGCAATTAACTCAAATAAAATTTGTACAACCGATGAAAGAGTTGCAGAATTTATCCGTGATAATTCTTGTTTATGCGGATATCACATTACAAGTGAAACAACAGAAATTCGTGATACAAATTACAAAAAAGATTCTAAATTAATTGCATTTAGATTTTCTAAACATCAGCCAATGAATCAACTTTGGAAAGTAAAAGATATCGTTCCACACTA
>CALFNR010000038.1:0-5653 GCA_937903005.1 uncultured Lachnoclostridium sp.
TAAAAGTTACATTAAATTGCTCTGTTTAAGAGTAGATCATCTTGAAAGTTATGTTGTAGATGAATTGAATACTGCTGATGAGAATGAGATTAATGATTTTATTAAAATGTACAAAAATAGAAAAGGCATAAAAATTCTTATTTTTGAAATGGAAGATGAAACGAATATAATCACCTATGAACAAATGCAAGGATTCATACATACATTACACGTATTTGATTATATTAGAAAACTTATTGAGAATGATACAAATAAATTTATTGCGATAGGAGATAATGAAAGCCATCTCAATGTATTACATACAGACTCATATCTTAATAGACTATTAGAAATACATAAATAATATTTATAGGGCAGAAGAATAAAGAATTGTAGTTCTGCCCTTGACACAATTATGAAATACAACGCATATGTTCGCGTTTTATATCATCCATATTGATACGTGCATAGATTAATGTAGTTTCAGTCTTCACATGACCAAGTAATTTTTGTACATTTTCAATAGGACATTTTTTCTGCACTAGGTCTGTAGCACATGTATGCCTCAATAAGTGTGGGAATAATCTACGATTAATTTCAGACCTAAATCCAATATTTTTAACAATACGTTCAACAGCTTCTTTCTTTAAACGATCATGTGGGTTACGTTCACTTACAAATAAAGCAGGGCGCTTATCATCTCTTGTAGCAAGATATTTTTCAAGACTTAATCTTGCTTTTGCAGTTAAATAACTTTTTCTATGTTTACTGCCTTTGCCAAATAGAGTAACTTCATTTTTATCAAAATTTACATCATTAATATTCATGACTACTAATTCACTCACACGACATCCAGTGCTATAAAAGAATTCAATCATTGCAGTTTCACGAATATCTTTACAAGCCGCACGTACTTTTTCTAATTCCATAGGAGTTAAGGGTTCTCTATCTTTACGCTCATATTTAATTTTCTGAACCGATCTACATGGATTCTTTTCTAAATAACCCTCATCAGTAGACCATTCAAAAAATACATGAATAGCGGAGCGTCTACTATCTAAAGTTCTGTTAGAAATATTTCGTGTTTCTTGTGTATTATACAAATATATCCTAATATCGTTTGCTGTAATTTTATGTATATCTTTGTTGACCTGTAAAAAGAAATCTTGAAGATATAGATTATATAAATCTAATGTCTTTTGACTCAATCCACTGATTTTACGACTCACCATATAGATTTTATAAAAATCAGGAATATGTCCCTCGTATATACTTACGGATGTTTCTTTCTTATTAATATCATAATTTTTAGTATGTAAGATTAATTCTTTCTGAATAATATCTAAATATTCATCTGGTACTTTATTATATAATTTTGTCAAAAATTCATTTACAAACTGTTCTTTCATAATATAAACCACCTTTCTTATAAGAGAGTAATAATTTGTTACAATTGTTTATTCTCTTTTTTAAAGTGGCTTATATGTTTATTATGTGGCTAGAGGACAAGGGAGTGTAACGACTCCCTTTCTTCTTGTGTAGTTTTAGTAGTAATGAAACGTATAATTATGTATTCTTGCCCCCTACAAAGTATCTTACAAACTACAACCTCAAACTATACCTTGCAACCTACTAATCCCAAGTAGTACAATGCAGGTACAGGAGGTGTAGATCATGGCTTATCCAAAGAAAGCCGACGCCGATAAATGCGTCAAACAGAACATTTCGTTTGAGCCAAAAGACCTTGACCGTCTACAAAAATATTGCCAACATGAAGAACGTTCAATGTCTTGGGTTGTGCGTAAAGCTCTGGATCAGTGGCTTACGGAGAGAGGGTATTAATCCTCTCTCCAAGCAAGACCTACTGGTAGGTTTTAGTATGTATAATTAGGTTTTATTCGCCCCATTTAGTTAATTAGTAATCTTCTCCTGTAATCAATTTATACTGTTCTTTCGTGATTACACCTTTCTCAGCGAACTGTCTGATCTGTTTCTTTGTATATAAGTGCAAATTAAAAAATCTCTTAATTTTCTCAAACATTATTCTTCCTCACTTTCTTCTAATAATGTATCTGTCATGAGTGCCGTATACATAACCTGTGCTTCAATACGGTCTTGCTGAGTTGCTTCTTCTACTGGCATTTCTGCCTGTATCTTCTCCATCTCGACAATCTCTTCATCGGTCATATCTCTGTAGATCATTCCCATAACAGGTATCTCACGAGTACGGGTTTCTTCGTGTTCTTCTACGGTGATATTTCCATCCTCGTCATATTCTACAGGGATAGTGACTGTATATTCCTCTGTTTTTACTCCTATTTGTTTATAATCAGCCGTTTTCATAGCTCGTCACCTCACGTAGATTTTAAAATGAGAACCTTCAGTAAATCGAATAGTACCGTATTCTCTAATTTTCACTTTGTTAAAAGTTCCCATTTTGGTTGAATGATTATTTTTATTGTAAGCGCCATTATGAGTACACCAGTAGTTATCATTAACTGTTTTATCTCCATACGACGCATTCTCTATATCATATAAATCCTCACTTATTTTTTCAAATTTTATATATCCGCGAAGAGTCATAGTTGTATTTACCATTACATTAAACCAGTTACAATCAATAACATTTTTCGTGTCATTAAAAAGAGTCAACCATGAGCCATAATTAGAGCCTGTATCAACCGTATTTTTAGGATTAGTGTAAGAAACTATAAGGTCTACACAATTGTCTGGTAAATTCACATAAAATTCTTGAACAGGTTCGGCGAGGGTTATATCCGCAGCCAGCGTCCATAACATACCAATTCTCTCGCGAGCAGAAGTTTTCTCTTCCAATGTCCAAGCATTCCCTTTCCCATCTGTTATAGCCGCTTTCACGTATGCATCAATATTTCGTCCCATAACCAGTCTTGTATACATATTCCTACGATTTGATATATCTTCTTGTGATGATTCATATATATTGAGTGTGGGAATGTCAAAATTTTCAACATTTAATCCGCAATAATACGGATTTATTGATGTAACTCCTATTGCACGCGCAGAAGCAATCGGTATTTTAGCTATGTTATTTTGTACAATGCTCTTCCCATTAATCTGTACATCGAGGTTGCTTCCACCATCATCCCACTCACAAGTGAATGTTCCATCTTCGTTGACAGATTTGACTTTCAGGATCGTGCCGACTGCTGGGGCTTCGGATGGCTTATCAATTTTATCTTCCTTTAGTGAATTAATTTGGTCATCTCTTTTATCCAAAGCATCTTTTACTTGACCTAAAGTAGCCAAATTTTTGCGGGGGGGGGTATCAACCGAATTTTGAATTTTAATTTCTTCACTCATTATTCATTTCCTCCTAAATATGTAGCTGCGTCTTCATCAGATACAGTCTGTGTACTTGTCTCTAAAGCTGTAATTTTCTTTGATAAAACTTGAATTTCATCGTAAATTTTTTGAGAACTCCAAGTATCAGTAGTATTAACCACATTATCTTTAAGTTCTGGAATACTAACTACATCCTCTACATCAGGATTAATCCATAATCCTGTACGTTCATTAGTAGGAGTAGTAGTTGATATTTCTACATCATATAATTTTTGAATTGCTTCATAAATAGCATCAACTGCTTTTTTATTTGTATCAACAGCCGTAGCTTTATTTTCAACATCTTTCTGCGCAGCTTTATATTCATCCGTAAGATCACCGTCCACGAGATCATATAATTTCAACCATTTCGCATCAGTAATTGCTGTATTTTTTTCAATATCTGTGGTGGCAATATAACCACTACTAATCTTACCTACTTTATTAGTTACAATATCTAATTTTGCATAACTTAAAGTTTTATCCCATTGACCTTTTGGTGTCATAAAAACTTTTCCGAGATTTTTCGTTGCCATTACCAGCCGACCTCCTTTTCTTCATTTTTCAGTAAATAACCATTCTGTATATAATACAAAGGACTATAAGTCTCTAATGTTCCTGTAGTAAAATTAATCCAAATATCCTCAGTTTCTACTGATTCTTCTTCGTCCATCTCAACAATATCCAATACACTTCCATCATTATCTTGAAAGCATTCAAAAGACATTGTGATTTCCATAGGTGAATCATCAGATGAGAAGTTAAGTTCTAACTCACGTTTAGGACAACATTTATATGCAGTTAATCGCATACCAATATCATTTCCATCTTCATCCTTATTCGTAGTTATCATTTGAATAAAATAAACAGAAGAATAATTACGATTATTGAATGATATACGCTTGACATTCTTTGTTTTATTTTCAAGATAACCAACATAATAAGTTTCACCTTGCTTAATATCAGAGGAAATAATAGCAGTAAAAATATTATCTGCCACAGAACCTTGAATTTCTTGTCCTGTAAAGTCACTATCTGGATACACAAAAACACTCCCCATGATAGGAGAGTGTTTTAATGTAAGTTTTCCGTTTGTTACGGCAACAATATTTTCATGCCTTGCTATAACCGCATCTGATAAAATTTCCCCACCATTAAACAATGAATATATTTGAAATGGGTGAACTTGAAAGGTAATATCAATATTACCTTCAATTGGATCATGAAATTTTATGCAATTAGAACCTTTTCGTTTAGCATAAACCATATCAGAATTAAATCCACAAGTTGTAGTGTTGCAAAAATCAACACGCATAACTGGAACTTTAGTAACATAATCTCGGATGTCTAAATCGCAACAACTACGATTCGCCATATTTTTATCCATGATTATTTACCTCAATTACTTTCCTGTTGCTTTTCATTTTCCTTAATAATTTCTCTTAGAGTAGGAAGTGCGTTATCAATCTGCTCATCAATCCATTTAATTAATTCGTCCTGATCTACAACTTTTGCAAGAATTGGATATTCCTTATAAATTTCACTGATTACTTCGCTACGTTTGATACTACCTGCTTTTTCCCATTCAGCATAATCTTTCTCAGCTTGAGTAATCAGCTTTAAGATATTTTCAGAAATCTGTTTCTTAGCAATTTCAATTTTCTTGTCAGTAGAAAGTTTCCTGTAAGAATCAATTTTCTTCCACAATGCTAAGAGAAGTCCAATAATAACCAGAATAGTAGTCCAATTATCATTAATAATTTGTAAGAAGTTTTGAATACCATTTAAAACATTCATTGTAATTCCTCCTTATTTTATTTTTATCCAACAGCACCATCACTGTCAGTATCATCAGAAGTGAAAGAGTAGTTGTCCGTATTTTGTTGAGTCATAGCCATGTCATATGTAATACCTCCAACTCGATTCTCCCTGCTAGCTTTTGCGTAATAAGAAATGATAGTTGGAATTAGAGTTACTGGAACACCAATAAGAGAGTACATATAACTTGTACCTCCTGTTGTTATAGCCATATGCTCGCTAAACCAAAGTATTTGAATACAGATTACAAACACAATAAAAAGCACAATTTTACTTGTGCTTGGTTTCTTAAATTTTGGAAATCTACTCTTTTTCATCCGATGAAGTTTCTGTTTCATCTGTATATTTTTGTTGCGTTGTTTTATTTTTTCTTCTTTTTGTTTATATTCTTGTTCTGTCATTCTTTCTTTTCCTCTGGTTTATGACATAAGAAATCCATAAGACCAAACATATCTTTTGGAGTTAATACATCATACTTAGAATCATCATAATC
>CALFNR010000039.1:0-4612 GCA_937903005.1 uncultured Lachnoclostridium sp.
AAAAAAAACAGAAAGTGATTCTACGTCTTCCGTTAAAGTTTCTTTATTTATTGAATATGACACTGTTGGAAGCACTGTCAAATTAACAAAGGTATCAGGAAATTGGAAATCATTAGACTCTCATGCATATGTGAAAAATGCAAAATTAATTTATGGATGTAGTTCCGTTAGTTTTGTAACTCAAACCGCAACAAAATATCCTTCGACACCATTTTCATATAATACAGGTTTCAATACATATGTCGAAAATGACTTTGGAAGTGATATTGGAGCAATTATAAAAGTAACAATTGCAAGAGGTGGAAGTACATGGAATTTTACACTAGAGAACTGCTTAAGACGTTCTAATCTTGATCTTGGAATTTCATAAAAATGAAAAAATATTTAATTATTGCTTTATTTATTATTTTCACACTTGGTTGTTTTTCTGGTAACACATATTCTACACTGAAGGTATACCAATGTGATGCTGAAATATATGCATATATTACTCAAGCAGATGACAATTCATATGTTTCTATCTTGTACTTATCAGATGGAACAGAATTTCAATTAGATAATGATGAAGCATATCGAAAAGGTATCTATGACATAGTTGATGAAGGTGATGCTAGCGCAATGGATACGCTTCTCATTCCAGACACTTTACAGACAACAGCCAAAAAATACCGCAGTAGCGCCTGCTCCACGTATTACATTAAAGGATCGGATCAGCAATTGAATGAACTGCAGAATTTCCTCGAAACTTTTGATTTCCATATCATTGCTATTGGTGATACAAGTTTTGACATGCTTGGAAGAATTGATACCAAAGTAGTTGTTCTTCCAATTCAAAAAATCTAGATTATATACAAAGTAAACTAGCCATGAACCTTTACGGACTGGCTAGTTTTTCAATTAATCAATTTCATCAAGAGAAACTTTCATGCTGTCACCAGTCTGATCTGTGATCTTCACTTCATCTGGACTGATCAGTTCCCATGTTACGCACCCTTTTGCAAAGCGTGCATCGATCCATGCTTGAATGTGATCAGCTCTGATGCGTTTGTAGTCTTCGATGGATTTTGCGTCTTTGATCACCATGGATATATATCTCCTTCCTCGTCTGATGTATCGTCTTTTTTGTTATTTACTTTGCTTGCCAGTGCCAATGTAGCTTCTTCATATGTCGTCTGCTTCCAACTGGTCCGTGGTACTAGTCTAAAAAGTATCTTTTCAATCGTTCTACCATGCCTGATTTTCTCGTATTTCACGAGAAATTCGCCTTGGATGTGATTGATGTTTTCGACTGCCGTCTTTAATACACGTTCTTCAAAATTTCCCCATCTTTCATATAGTTTTTCTGTTCCAGTAATATAGCGAAGCGTATCGACATCATATGTAAATTCATTTGAATCAGCGTACTGTTTCCAGTTTGATAAAAGACTTTCATAAATGATCAATCCGTACTTTGAATCAAAAGATGGAATCAGTTCTGCTGGATATTCCAAAAAACGAGAATGTAACTCGACAAGATATGGCATTACTGCCTTATGAAATTCAATTTTCACGATATCTGAATCTTTTTCCCAATAAATGTCATTGACCAAAGCACAATATCTTTCGTGTTTATCATCTTCTTCGATTTTTACCGATGTAATCAAACTACGAAGTTGATTCTTTAAGTAAACATAATTTTGTTTTTTACCAATCTCAAGCAGCTGAATCAAATCACTTTTGTGCATCACTACTGTATTGTCCTTTGGCGGATTGGATGTGTCGATAGCAGATACACATGCCTTGAAAAGTTTGAGAGGAGTCAGATTAAGAGTCCAACTCGTCTGTCTGACCAATGAATTTGCTTGTACTATTTTTTTATTTTCTAAATATTCTGCCATAACAACTACCTCATGATGATTTGTAGTCATATTATTGCGCTACATTTGAACTACGTCAATAATTATTTGTAGTTGCTTTTCATAAAATTTGTAGTCATATCATCATAAAATTTGTAGTCATTAATCATAAAATTTGTAGTCATATCAATTCGAAATTCAGCATAAATAAGTGAAATCGTCTCTGGCAAAAGTAGAAAAGTATCTTAAAAAGATGAATATATTACTACGCGCGCGAGAAAAATATATAAACTCAAAAATAAAATGTACGCATATTCGCGCGCTTTATTTAAATAATTTTTTGATATGTGGACATTGATATGTGGACATTTTTAATACCATATGGGCATAAGACACACTGACAAATTTAATACCAATACCCCACAAAATTTATGAAAAAAAGACCAGAGATAAACTCTGATCTACATATGCATTCCGTATGTTTCCTCTTCTTCCATTTCGTGCTCGTACACAACTTCTTTGTATGATTCATTCAGCAATTGTACAAATCGCCTTACTCCAGAATCTTCTGCAAAATGATTACCTAGCTTTTCCAAAATAGGATTCAAATGATCTTCAAAGAACTGTTGATGCTTATAAGCCGTATTTGCCAGGCACTCTACAAATGATCTGAACATATATCCATCCTCTGCAAGTTCTTCGATATCTTCCTGTTTATGCTCAAATTCAGAAATCGATGCTTCACGTTGATCTAGATCCTTCTCCCATGCATCCAACTGTTTCTCTTTAACACTCAATTCCTTCTCTTTCTGCATGATCTCATAGTTGCTTTTTTTACGCTGATTTAAAAAATCATTTTTCTGGTTTTCTAATTCAGCACTCTTTTTTGCATTGATCTGAGCATCTTTAGCAAGCTGATTTTTAGTAGCATCAAATTTAAGCCCCTTTTTAGCCATTCTGAGAAGCGTTTCATGTTGGACGGTAGAAAGTTCGACTTTATCCGTCATACGCCCTAGAATCGTCTTTTTAGGGGTAATTTGAGCCATCTGTTCCTCTTCTGCCTTCATTTGCTTGTAAATATCCATGTCATGGATCAGATTGTCATGGTTTTTGGACTGTACTCGCTCGATTCCGTGCTCAAGCATGATCTGGTTGCAGGCTTCTACTTCTGTTGTTCTCCATTGCTTGAAGTTGTCCTTGTCTTTGTACCCCATGTCCTTGAGCGCTCCTACAAAGCTATTCTTCGTCTCTAAGCCTCGTTTATTGCCACTAGAGACGGGAATAAAGACCAGATGCAGGTGAGCTATGCCCTTCTCATCGTTGTGAATGACAGATTGAGCCACTTTGAACGCATGGTTACGCTCTTCAAAGCTCTTTGCTATGTCCTCGAGGGCATCGATGCACTGCTTTTCATCTTCCGAGCCTTTAACGATGTGATCCAGTTCGCCGATCTGGTAGACAAAAGAGTACGTCAGATGCTCCTGTTTGGAGTGTTTGATCTTGTCATAGTAGTCATCTATCTGACGCTCAGAGTGCCCCTTCTGGACCTGTTTAGCGTTATATGCGTCTAAGGCATCCGAAAAGATGTCCTTGTACATGCCACGTAGGTCGTTTGCATTCATGCAGCGTGCGTTGATCCAGATGTTCTGCTGGACTAGATCATCGCTCCAAGTCTGCTCCTTTTCATGAGCCGTGCGAGCGTTGTGCGTCAATGAACCTCTGCCCTTGTTCAGCGTAAGAGTTGCTTTTAACTTCATAAGACCGCCTTTCCATGGTGTATTACAACTGTATTACAGTAAAATTCCGCATAAATAAGCCAAAATCAGAATGCTGTAATACAAATGTAATACAGGCGTAATACAGATGTAATACAGAAGACTCATTTACCACATAAATTATAGCAGAAATCGAAGAAAAAGCTTTGCTACTTTCCCGAAAGTAGCGACTTTGAGCTTTTGGGAAACCCAAAAGACTCTCCGTCGTGCTCCGCAGGGTCTTACAGACGGCTTTTTATCGTTTATTCCGTATCTGCTAAGGCAGATGCTACATTGCACTCTTTTTGTTATCATTATTCAGTCGGCTACCTCCCGACCTCTGGAAAGGAGGTGATTATCCGTGGAGTATATTATCGCTTTTCTGAGTTCTGTCGTAGCAGGTGTGATTTCTCACTACATCTGCAAATGGCTGGATAGAGTCAGAAAGAAATAGTCGATCAGCCTAAGAATTGAAAAAGGGAACTGTTGGCGCAGTTCCCTTTTTTTACCCGTGGCTTATCGCTTTTCTAGCCAGCTACAATATAGCAAATTTAAAGCTTTTTTCAAGCTCCCCAAGAATAATCATAGCAAATATATTTTGCAATAAATAGACTATAAATTCAGTGATATTGATCTATTCTTTTCTAAAGAAAGTTGAGATTGATTATGCTAACCTATAATCCGCCAAGGTATAAAAACGGAATTTGTATTCTTCTTTGAAAATTTAAACGAAAGGAGAATATCATGAAAAAATATAGAATTATTCATATTATTTTAAGTATATTATTTATCTATACTTTTGCATCTTTTTCTACGCCAATACACGCTGAAGAAAAAGAATCGGATTCTTTTGATACATATGAATTAATAAAAATTGATGAAAAACGTGTTGTCAAAACTAATTCTATTGAGGATAGAATTGATTATTTGCTTAAATTCCCTTCTGTATGTAGAGTACCTGGGGAGCTAAAAAAAACAGAAAGTGATTCTACGTCTTCCGTTAAAGTTTCTTTATTTATTGAA
>CALFNR010000040.1:0-7423 GCA_937903005.1 uncultured Lachnoclostridium sp.
TGGGTGGAAATGGGATTCTTGAATTACAAATGGGAATCTCGTTTTACAATTCACCCCTTTTTTAACGCACCTGCTAAAATATGACACAGTATGGAAAAAAATAAAACAAACAAATAGATATTGACAATATATGCATAAAATAATAAAATATGGGTATGGAAATACAAAATATAATCTTGACTGATTGGAAAAATAAAGAGAATCGCAATATGAGGTGTAGAGTGTGTTTCATTTGGAAAGAGAGGATGGCATGGAAAACTATAGAAGCAAAATTGAGAAGATACAGGAAAAGGGAAATTTATATCGATTAGGCAAAACGTTTTATACTAGTAGTAGCTTGTATTTTTTAGATACAGGAACAGGAAAAGTATATAAGGTAAAGGAAAACGTATATCGAGTACTGGATTGTCTGTTAAAGACAAATAGCTTTGATAATTTGTACAAAATTGATTTACCAAAAGATGATATAATAGCAGCCTTAGATGAAATTTGTGAGGCAATTGAAAAAGAACACATACTATCTGCTCCATGTCTTTCGGAAGAGAATATTTGTGGAGAACATTTTAAATTGGAAGATAGTTTACAGCATAATATGAGCTCAATAACGTTGGAGTTAACGGAACAATGCAATTTAAGATGCAGGTATTGTGTATATAGTGATACAAATGAAGATTATCGTACATTTGGTGAACAAGATATGTCATTTGATACTGCTAAAAAAGCTATTGATTTTTTAATGGCACACTCACCAAAGGGAAAACAACTCTATTTAGGTTTGTATGGTGGAGAACCATTACTTAGATTTCCACTGATAAAAGATATTACTCAGTATGTTATGTCAGAGTATCCAGAACGTGATGTGTGCTATTCAATGACTAGTAATATGACGCTGATGAACGAAGAAATAGCGGGTTATCTGGCAACCGTAGAGAAGTTTTCTATTGTTGTAAGTATGGATGGGCCAGAAGAAGTTTATAATTCAAAAAGAGTTTTTCCAAACGGCGAGGGAGCTTTTGAGGGAGCAATTAAGGGATTAAGAACATATCTTAAAGCTAGGGAAAACACAGTAAATGCAAGGGAGCCGATTGCATTTAGTGTGGTGTTGACCGAACCATATACAGCAGAAAAATTTGATAAGATAAATAAGTTTTTTGAAGAATTAAAAAAAGAATGTAAGTGTATTATTTTAGTATCCTATGTATCCAAAACGGCAGAATGTAACGAATACATAGAAATCAATGACAGGATAGAGAATCAATGGGAGGACAAATTAAAAAGAGCAGAAATTTATGACCCATTAGCACTTTGGACTTTGAATAATATAGAGCAAAATAATTTCTCGATGCAATATTTCAGACGAGGTTCTTTATTGGAAATACATAAGAGAAATCTTTGTAATAAGCCAATTGATAAATATGGTTTAAATGGCTGTTGCGTTCCAGGAGCAAGAAGATTGTATGTAACTGTAAAAGGAAAGTTTCTTCCTTGTGAAAGAATTGGAACACAGTCACCTATTGGAAATGTTGATACAGGATTTGATATTGATATTATAAGAAAAAATTATGTTGAAGATTTTGTGAAACAGGAAATAAAATATTGTGGCGAGTGCTGGGCGGTAAACATATGTAATAATTGTTATATGGATTGCTTTGGCGACAAAAAAGTTAATTTTGCATACCGCCACCAGTTGTGCACAAACACGAGAAAACGCATATCAGAAAGTCTCTCTATATATCATGAAGTAATGGAAAGAAAACCAGAAATGATTGAAGAATTAAATTCAGTTATGATAGAATAAAGGAGGAGAAAAAAATGGAATTAATTAACCCAATTGGAAGAAAAGCAAGTAATGTAGCTCAACCAAATGCATGTTTTTGTGCATCAGACGGCGGAAGTGCAGCAACTAATTTTGTTACTGGAAAAGGTTCAGATTCTTGTTCGAATTGTGGATGCTATTGTGAAACATTTTTGGGAATTGGTTACAATACAGGTTCCTATCGTTCATATGCAACAAACACAAACCGAACATCATCATTATAATACATAGTTTTTAGACTCTATTAGGTAAATAGAATGTACTTTATGATATGATTTATAGTGTAATGAATTACAGAAAAAAATAATTTCAGCAATACGTAGCAAAGAAACAACATTGAGTCTTTCGAGTTGTTTCTTTGCTTTATGTGGGAGTGAATATAGGGAAAGGATTGATAACGAGAGATGACCTTAAGTAATGTGATTTTTATGGGATTGGTATTAGGTTTGATAGGCATGGCAATAACTGGGCTCTTTTTTTGCCTATTCTATTTTCTAATATATAAATGCGTATTGAAAGGAGAAAAACAAATATCGGCAGGTAGAGTTTTTTCGTATATTTTTTTCATTACGTACATTTTTATTGTTGCTGCTGCAACAATTATTTTGAGAAAAAATCACAATGATGTAAAGAGGATGAGCTTGCAACCGTTTATTCAATATCGTTCAGCGTGGTTTAGTTGTTCAATGGGTGAATGGCGAAATATTATATTAAATATTATTATGTTTATTCCATTTGGTTTTATGATCCCATGGCTTTTTGCTAAGTTAAGAAGTGTGTGGAAAGTAACGGTAATTAGTTTTGCGATATCTTTATTGATTGAATCAGTTCAGTTCTTTACGAGATGTGGAATATTCGAAACTGATGATTTGATTCATAATACATTAGGAGCGCTGATAGGAAGTTGTATATATCAAATGTTTTATGATTTTGTTGTGAAAAAAAAAGTTTGGTTTGGGAAAATTGTTTTAAGATTAATTCCAACTCTTTTAACAGTAGCTGTTTTTGCAGGTTTCTATATTCATTATAAGCGAATGGAATTTGGTATTATGTCACAAACATACATATTAAAAACTAATATGTCGCAGATTAATATTAAGAATCAAGTAAAATTATCCGAGAAAAGACCTAAAGCAAATATTTACAAAACAGCTGGTCGTGCAAATGCAGATGAAATGAATGCATTTGCAGAAAAATTTATGGATAACATAAATGTTACGATAGATACGGATAAAACGAGGAAACTTGATAATCTGCTATATATGTACGGGAAAACAAGCGAGGATAGGGAAGTATGTTTAGGTGTTAATTCTCTTGCATTAACCTATAGTTATGAGGAATATTCGGACACGAAAAATAAAAGAAAAGAAATAGGACAGAAAGAGTTGAGAGAAAAGCTAAAAAAGCTTTCTATCAAGATTCCAGAAGATGCAAAGTTCATTGAAAAAGAGAATGGAGATAGATTTTTTGAAACAGGAATACAGGTTGATGGGACAATGAATTTATTTGGATGGATTGAATGCAGTTATTATGATGATAATACAATGGCAATCAATAATCACATAGTAAATTGCAAGCCAGTAAAATGCGTTTCAATTATTAGTGAAAAGGAAGCATTTGAACAGATAAAACAGGGAAAATTCCGATCTGAAAATAAAATAGATTCCTTAACGATTCTTGATGTTATGATATCGTATGCAATGGATTCAAAAGGCTATTTACAGCCAGTTTATAAATTTGAGGTATTGCTTAATGGTGAAAATGAAGAAATTACGATTCAGGCATATCAAAAACACTAGCACATATAGTAAATAATGTGTTGTTGAAAAGGTGATTTGATGAAGAAAGAAAAGACAATATTGCAATATATAATGGAATACTTCGGTGTTGTTGCATGGACGATTCCTTTTTCCTGGAAATCATCCCGGTTGTATACAATTATTCGAATTTGTGGAGCAATGTTTCTTCCTATAATATCAATTATTCTGACGTTTGCAGGCAAATATACGATGGATGCTTTGACATCAGTTAATGAAGCTTCAAATTCAAAAGGAGTATTAGTATGTTTATTCATGATAGTTTTGGGAATAACACTTTTAAAGAAAGCGCTACAATCAATAATACAGTACAGTCAGTCTATGCATAATGAACTTATTCACACAAGAGTATCAATGTTGATTATGGAGAAATCATTGGTAGCAGATCTTGAATATTTTGATAATCCGTCTTTTAATGATAAACTGGTATCCGCAAGCCAGGATTCATTTGCCGTTGCTAATATTTTATGGAATGTAATATCGACTATCAGTTCCATTGTATCATTTTTGAGTGTATTATTAGTAATGTGTCAGTCAAATTGGTTTTATGGAATAATAGTTGTTGCTTCGGCATTTCCGGCATCTATTGCTACAGCAAAGTATACTAGATACATATATGAATTAAGTCTTCAGCAAATGAATGGACAACGGCAGATTGGGTATACACAAGCCATCGCCACAGATAAACACTATGCACAGGAAATTCGTTTATTTAATATCGGTTCATGGCTGAAAGACAGATACAGATTAATCTGGCATAAGATGTTTGTAGAGCGTCAAAATATGAATCGAAAGCAATGTTATGTTTCTGGCTTATTGGAATGTTTTCCTGAAATTGTAATAGCATTAATTAGTATAGATGTTGCCTTTAAAATTGTTGATGGAAAAGCAACAATAGGAGATTATGCCTTATATACAGGACTAATTGCGCAATTATGGAACGCTGTGTATACATTATCATCTTCTGCTGTAGAGATATATGGTAATAGGTTGAGGATAGAAAATATAAAATCCTTAAATCAGTACCGAAATAGAATAGAAGATAATGGTAGTTATAATTTAAACAGAATTAAGGAAATAGAGTTTGAAGATATACATTTTACATATCCATTATCATCGCAACCGACGTTAAATGGAGTGAGTTTTAAGATAACAGAAAATGAAAATATTGCATTGGTTGGCCTAAATGGTTCCGGTAAATCAACATTAATAAAATTGCTTTTACGTATGTATAATCCTGACAGTGGAAGGATTCTTATAAATGGTGTTGACATTAAGGCGTATAAAATTGCAGAACTCCGGAAAAACTTTAGTGTCTATTTTCAGGAGATGCTTAATTATGGTTTTACAATACGTGAAAATTTCAGTATTACCGATTTTAATCAAGAGGCAATAGATGAAACAATAGATTTAGCTCTAAAAAGAGCACATTTTAAAGACTTGGGTACAAAGTCGCCAAAAGGTTATGACGCAAACATTATGAAGCTTTTTGATGCGGAAGGAATTGAGCTTTCAGGGGGTCAGTTTCAGAAATTGGCACTAGCGCGAGCGTTTTATCGTACGCATTCTGTATTAGTATTGGATGAGCCATCTTCCAATCTAGATCCGATAGCAGAAAAAAATATATTCGAGTCTGTACAAGAACTTTCGAAAGGAAAAATAACTATTTTTACATCCCATCGTCTTTCAAATATTTTTTTGGCAGACAGGATTATTGTGATTGAAAATGGAGAAGTGACAGAAGATGGAACCCATAATGAATTATTAAAGAAAAATGCGCGTTATGCACAAATGTTTCGAACGAAGCAGAAAAAATACGAAATACTACACTAAATTTACTGGCAGGATAAAGGATTCTGATTTTTATGCAGAAAGATTAATGATTAGTCTCTTACTCAATTTGCAGAAAAGCTTATTACTTATAGGAAGTGTGTTAGATAGACGTCCCCTCGGATTGATTGAAAAATCCGAATATATGTATTATAATCAACTAATGCAAAAGGAGGCATAATCATGCGTAAAATGGAATTTAAAATGGAGCGTCAAGGCTTAATTGAGATAGGACAGGAAGTTGAAATTCGAGAAGGAAAGCTTCCTACTTTGTATTATTACGTCATTGAACCAGCAGTTGCTATGTCTGGAAATTATACGTTTGGAGAACGTTTAAAATCTCGTACGGGTAAAATTACAGATATAAAGGAAACTGAAAAAGGATTTTACGTGGAAGCTGAATTTGATGAATAACTTTCTAATCATAAAGGGAAAGTAATACTAGCTTATATGCAAGGAGGAAGTCAAATGATACAGGGTGCAATCTTCGATATGGACGGCCTAATGTTTGATACAGAGAGACTCTCTAACGAAGGATGGCTTCAGGCGGCAAAAGAATTGAATTATCCCATTACTGCTATTACGGTGGCAAAGATACGAGGAACGAACATTGCGACTAGTAAACAAATATTTAAAAAGGAGTTTGGCAATACAGTGGATTTCGAAGCTGCATTGGACGTGCAGCATCGTTATATCGATAAGGTTATTGAAGAAAATGGAGTGCCTGTAAAGCCTGGACTATTCGTTTTGCTTAAGTATTTAAAAGAAAATGGAATAAAATTAGCAGTTGCTACGTCTACCGCACGTGAGAGGGCAGAACGGTTCTTAAAAAAGGCTCTCGTTTATGAGTATTTTGATACTTTGGCATTTGGTGATGAGGTAAAGAATGGAAAGCCTGCACCTGATATTTTTCTGTTGGCGGCAGAAAAACTTTCTCTGCATCCAGAAAACTGCGTTGTGTTTGAGGATAGTCCTCATGGCATTAAAGCTGCATATGGAGCAAAGACGAAAGTGATTGGGGTACAGGATTTAGCTGAGTTTGATGAAACTGTTTATAAGATGCTTAATTACGACTGTAAAACACTGAGTGATGCAATACCTCTTATAAAAACTTTGTAAGACTCAAAAAAGGCTCTAAGTGCATGAAACACTTAGAGCCTTTTGCATTGTAAAGTGTGCTTAATCATGTGTTTTTCGATTCACAAACTTTGTTTTATATTTTGAATATACAATGGTCTGGTCGGAATAAAGACCATAGTATCCAGACATTAGATAACTTACGCTTATGGCAATTAAGAAATAAGGAACTCCTTCAAATCCAAATAATTCAAAACTGATAAACATAGAGGTTATCGGGCAGTTTGTAACACCACAGAATACAGCGATCATACCAGTGGCTGCACATAACGATGGGGAAATACCCATAATCGTACCGAATACACATCCAAAAGCTGCACCAATAAAGAAGGAAGGTACAATTTCACCGCCCTTAAAACCGGCTTCCAGTGTGAGAGTGGTTAAAATCATTTTCCAGAAGAATGCAAGTGGTTTTACATGGGTATGAATTGTCTCGTCGATAACTGGAATTCCAGCACCCAGGTAATCCGTTGTACCAAGCAGTTTTGTTATGATTAAAATCAAACAACTGGCAAAAATGATTCGGATGTATGGGTTCTTTATGTATTTTCGGAATAAATCACCTGTATTGTGTAGCATCATACAAAATAGAACGCTAAGCAGTGCGCAGAACATTGCAAGTAGGATAATTTTTAAGCAAGGAACAATATGCAAAGAAGGTATTTGCATAATTTTAAAGTTTTCCGCGTCAATTCCCATTTTAGCTGAGAACATGGAGGCTATAATAGAAGAAAATACACATGGCATCAAAGCTGCATAATACATGATTCCAACACTGACAACTTCCAAAGAGAAGATGGCAGCAGCCATAGGTGTTCCAAAA
>CALFNR010000041.1:0-36261 GCA_937903005.1 uncultured Lachnoclostridium sp.
GAAACAAAAAGGAAGAGATTATCTGCAAGATATTTGAAGAAATCTTGAATGTGGAGAAAGTTGGAATCAGGGACAGCTTCCTTGAACTTGGTGGACATTCTTTAAAAGCGACTCATCTTGCCAATCGGATAGAACTTGATACTGGAGTACGAATTGCAATAAAGGATATATTAACCAATGCTACCCCTGAAAAACTGGTGAAACTTTTGGAATGTAGCAAAGGAGAAGAATATGAACCGATTCTGAAAGCAGAGGTAAAAGAATACTATCCTATGTCAGAGGTGCAGAAACGTCTATTCATACTTGCACAGATGGATGAAATGAGTGTGAGTTACAATGTTCCGTATTGTTTCAGATTGTGTAATGGAATGCCTGATGAAGAAAGACTAAACAGCGCATTGCAGAAGCTGGCAGAACGACATGAAAGCTTAAGAACAGGTTTGTGTGCAGTAGATGGTGAGTTTAGACAGATTGTTTATCCACATGTAGATTTTAAACTTATAGTTAAAACCTTGGAAAAAGGTGAGATAAAGGACGAATTTGAAAACTTTATAAGACCATTTGATTTAGAATTACCACCATTGTTACGGGCAGAGCTGGTAAAAAATACGGCTAGTGAAGGCTGGTTATTACTAGATTTCCATCACAGTATTGTGGATGGTTACAGTATAAAACAGCTTCTAAAGGAGTTAGGAGATTTATATGATGGTAAGTATATTTCCGAACCTGCCTTACAATATAAAGATTATTCAGAATGGCTTACAAAGCGAGATATAAGTTCACAAGGAGTATTTTGGAAAAAGACTTTTGAGACTATGCTTGAAGACAAAGAGCTTCCAACGGATATACGAAGGTCAGACAGTACGGAACAAAATGCCTCAGTGGTAAAAAGAAAGATGGACTGGCTTGATTCGAAACAGGTTGACAAGATTTGTAGTGACCACGGAATTACAGCGCATATGTTTTTTATATCAATTTTATCCATGTTGCTTGCAAGATATTATGATTGCGAGGATGTCGTTGTGGGAATACCAGCGTCATGTAGAGTTCATCCAGATACCGAAAAGATAGTTGGAATGCTAGTAAATACTCTACCTGTAAGGTTAAAACCAGTAAGAAACATGCGTTTCTCAGAGTATATTGAGAATACACGAAATGTATTAGCAAATGCGCTTACGAATCAAGAGTATCCATTTAATGCAATAGTGGAAGATAGTTGTGTAAAGCGTTCCAAAGGAAAAAATCCTTTGTTTGATGTATTTTTTAACTATTTTGATCAAAACTTTTCGGAGAACATTACTACCCGCGATTTCACAGCAGAACCATATGAAATTGACTATGTCGTAGATAAATTTGATTTGGTGTTTGATGTAATAGTGAAAGATGGTGTATATTCGCTAGATATTACCTACAAAACAGGACTCTATTTTGAGAAGACTATACAACAGATGTCAGAACATTATGTTAATTTGATAAGATGGGCTTTAAAACATGAATTTGACACGATAGTTCATGCAGAGATGCTTTCGGAAACAGAAAAATTTCATCAGGGAACGAAGAAGAAATTTGATACTACATTAACTTTCCCTGATATGCTTCGAGCAAAAGTTGAGATTTGTGGTGAAAAAACAGCTCTTGTATGTCGTGAGCAAAGTATGAGTTATCAGCAGCTGCTGAAAGAGAGTAGTGCAGTTGCGGCAGCAATTTGTGAATTTGATTTTGGTGCAGAGAATATTGTTGGAGTAATGGCAAAACCAGGATTTGGAATGTTTGTTGGAGCGATTGCAGTTATGCTGTCTGGTAATGCATATATGCCAATCGATCCAGATTATCCAGATGAAAGAATCCGTTATATGCTTCATCAGAGTGGATGCAAACTGGTACTTGTAGAAGAAGGGGCGAAGGATTTTCATTTAGATTCGGATATACATGCGATGTACATAGAAGAAGCGGTACAGCATGTACAATGCAATCTTCCAGAAATCAAACCAGAACAACTGGCATATGTCATATTTACATCAGGTTCTTCGGGACAGCCAAAAGGTGTTATGATTGAGCACCGTTCCTTGGCAAACATGATTCAGTGGAACAATGATTACTATCATCTAACAGACAAGGATAAGACCACTAAATATGCTGGCTTTGGCTTTGATGCTTCTGTACATGAAATGTATCCTCCGCTAGCAGCTGGTGCTGAAATTCATATTATACCAGAAGAACTTCGTTTGGATATACGAGGAATATGTAGTTATATAGACAATCATTATATAAACATAGGTTTCTTCCCTACACCGATATGCGAATTAGTGTCAAAGGAAAAATGTAAAGCATTGAAAATGGTCATTACAGGTGGGGACAGACTGAAAAGCTATTCGAAAGACTATACAATATACAACAATTATGGGCCGACAGAATGTACCGTTCTTACGACAGTCTTTGCGGTTGACAAAGCGTGGGACAGTATTCCTATTGGTAAACCAATTGCTAATACAGAAATTTATATCGTAAATGATTTTGGTCAACTTCAACCTACTGGCCTTCCAGGTGAGATATGGATTGGAGGAGCAGGGTTAGCAAGAGGATATATAAATGATGAAAAAAGAACTGCGGAGCGTTTTATACCGAATCCATTTAGGAAAGGTGAAAGGCTGTACAGAACGGGTGATATTGGAAGGTGGCTGCCTGACGGCAATATTGAGTATTTAGGTAGAAATGATAATCAGGTAAAAGTAAGAGGAAATAGAATAGAACTGGGAGAAGTCGAGTCTGTCTGCACGAGTCGATGTGGCCTGACACAGTGTGTTGCAGTAGTTGATAACAGTACAGGTTCTGACAGAATCGTATTGTTTTATATGGCTAATGAAGATGTAAATCCTACAGAAGTAAGAAAAATACTTAGTGATTGTCTCCCTTACTATATGATTCCAGATGTATGGATTAGGCGTGATAGTTTTCCTTATTCACCGAATGGAAAATTAGATAGAAATAAATTAAAAGTCGAAGCAACAGAGGTAACGTTAGAAAAAACTTCAGTATCAGATTATGTTACTCAGAAACGCCAATTGACACAATACGAAAAGGTAGTTGAAGACGTATGGAGAAATGTACTTGGATTAGACAACATAGGGCTAAACGATAACTTTTTTGAAGTTGGTGGAACATCGCTTACATTGGTGTCTGTGCTTACTGGACTTGGACAAGACTTCCCAGGAGTTTTGAAGATTGCGGATTTATTCGCTAATCCGACGATAGAACAGTTAGCAGGATATATAGAGAGAAGTACAATAAAAACAAATCGTCACATTCTACGAGCTGTAAAACTGGCGAAAAATTGTTTTGGAGGCACAAGAGAAGCACAGTATCATTCAATAATCACTGGCAATATTCCAGAAGACTTTACGAATAAGTTTCGAGCAGCAGTGCTTTTTGCGGTTTCTAGATTCGCAGGGAACAAGTTTACATGTGTAGAAGAAAAAATTGCTGAAGATAGATATAAAACAGTAGAATGTGATTTGACAGAAGTTATGACTTTGGAAGAAACAGAAAGAAAGACTATATTTTCTGAAGAAGATTGGAGATTGGAACATGCAATAAAAAATCCTTCAGAAGGTATGTGTACCATTGGTATATATGTCGGAGATGTTAGTGAAATATCACAGGCAGAACAACACCAAATTGCTAAAATTTTCGATATATGGCTACAAGCTGATATAAGACAAGATGGTATACATATATGGTTGAAGAAGAACAGAAAAGAATTAAACGGTACAAAAACACAACAGCTGATGAGACTAATTACAGGTGTTGTAAATGCTGTTGCTGGTAATAAATCAAAGTAAAGGAGGACACCTGATAAATTTCGGTGTGAAAAAAAAATGAAGATTAAAGCTGTATTAATGCCAGGGCAGGGAAGTGCCTATGTTGGAATGGGAAAGACACTTTGCGAAAAATACGAGATAGCCAGAAAAACATTTGAAGAAGCAAGTGAGGCAATTTCCTGTGATTTAAAGAAAATGTGTTTCGTAGGAGATTTCTCTGAAATTGTGAAAACGGAAAATTCACAGCCAGCAATCTTGACTACAAGTGTGGCTGCGTTCCGTGTTCTTCAGGAAAACACAGATATTAAGCCTCATTATTATGCAGGTCATAGTTTAGGAGAATTTTCTGCACTTACTTGTGCAGAAGCGATTGATTTAGCTGATGCAGTAAGACTTGTTAGAAAAAGAGGAGAACTTATGGCAACAGCAGTCAAAGATACAGAAGGATTGATGACCGCTGTTGGAAAATTACCTATGGAGATGGTTGCTGAGGTATGTAACCGTATTTCAGAACCTGGAAATATTGTATGTATTTCAAATTATAATTCAGCTAAACAGAATGTAATATCAGGTAATCAGGCGGCAGTTATAGAAGCAGAAAAGCAGTTTTCTGCTATGGGAGCATCACTTAAGAGGCTGAATGTAAGTGCGCCTTTCCACTCTCCACTTATGCAACCTGCAGCAGAAGAGTTCAAACAAGTTCTTAAGGAATATGAATTTAGGAAACCAATCGTTCCTGTACTTTCTAATGTTACAGCAAGACCTCATGTAGCGGAGGAAATAAAAGAAAAACTTGCCGAGCAAATCGTATCACCTGTTCGTTGGGAGGAATCTATGGAGTATCTTAAGGAACAGAAGATAAGAATGGCAATTGAAGTGGGTCCAGGTAAGGTTCTAAAAAACCTTATGCGTGCAAACTTCAGTAATGTTAAGGCATTATCTTACGATGTATCAGATGATGCATTTGAGATTGAGAAACTGGTACTTCTAGACAAAGCTGTTCCATTTGTTTCACGATGTATGGGATTGGCAGTAGCGTCAAAGAACTTATGCACAGATAATTCCTATTATGAACAGCATGTTGTAGTTCCTTATCGTAAACTTCAAGATATGCAAGAAAAAATAGAGAAAGAGGAAAGACAAGCCTCTATGGATGAAGCAAGGGATGCAAAGGAATTACTTGTTGAGATACTAAATGCAAAAATGGTTGATAAAGCAGAAATTGAACAGAAATTAAATCGTCTTTTTATTGATACAGAAGTAACTGTCTAAAATAAATGTTTCAAATTGCAACAAGTATAACAAAAGAAGGAAGGTACAATGAAGAATAGTGAAATCTACCTAGATATTTTTAATGAAACAGCCATGACATCGGAAAATTATGTCTGTATAGAAGAAGAACTGGGCGAAAATTCCGAGGATATCGCGATTGTTGGTATGGCAGTGAAAGTGGGTTCATGTCAAGATAATGAGGAGTTTTGGGAAGCACTGAGCAGAGGAGAAGAATTAATTCGTGATTTTCCATCCTGGCGTGCAGATGATATTAGACCTTTTTGCAACCAGCTCAGCAGAAAATGTGAGAAATTTGGAAGGGAATGTTTCTTGGAACATATAGATTTGTTCAGTCCAGAGTTTTTTCATATGCTACCAAAAGATGCGGCTTTAATTGATCCAGCACAAAGAATGTTCCTTATGACTGCTTGGAGTGCACTTGAAGACGCATGCTTGTCTGCAAAAAAAATAGATGGGACAGATACAGGAGTTTATGTCGGATATACATCACCAACCGAGAATTACAGTGAGATTTTGGCACAATCTGATCCAGAGTATGCGGACAGAGCCATTCCAGGAAAAGTCAACTCTATCATTGCAAGTCGCTTAAGTTACTGGCTTAATTTAAAGGGACCTGCTGTTATGGTGGATACGGCATGTTCATCATCCTTAGCGGCTGTTCATGCGGCCTGTAGTGCAATACATCAAGGCGATTGCAAACAAGCGATAGTTGGCAGTGTGAAAATTAATTTGATGCCATTAGTGAGTAGTGGTGAGAATAGCGTATCTGTTATATCAACAGATGGAAGTACAAGAACATTTGATGTGAAGGCCAATGGTACAAATCCTGGAGAGGGTGTAGCAGCTTTGGTTTTGAAACCATTGAATGAGGCAGAGAAGGACAAGGATAGAATATATGCTGTGATTAAGGGAAGTGCATTAAATCAAGATGGTACTTCCGTTGGTATTACAGCACCGAATGCAGATGCGCAGGAGGAAGTTATCGTAAAAGCCTGGGAGAATGCAAGGATAAATCCAGAGCAGGTATCCTATATAGAGGCACATGGCACAGCGACGAAACTGGGAGATCCAGTAGAACTAACTGCAATGGATAGAGCTTTTCACAGATATACTGATAAAAAGCAGTTTTGCGCAGTTGGTTCTGTAAAGGCTAATTTAGGACATCTAGATTGTGCTTCTGGAATATTTGGATTGATTAAGTGCGTTCTTGAGTTAAGACATAAAACCTTACTTCCACAGATTAATTTTGCAAGTCCAAATAAAGAGATCGATTTTATATCTTCCGCTGTTTATGTTAATGAACAGGAAGCGTATTGGAATTCAGATGGTCCAAGGATTTGTGGAGTTAGCTCTTTTGGAATGAGTGGAACAAACTGCCATGTCGTTCTACAGGAATACGAGAATGATAGGGAGACTTACGAATGTCTCCCGATGGTACTACCGCTATCAGCACGAAATGAAGAAGAACTGATAGAAACAGCTGAACTTTTCAGTAGTTGGGTGAAAAAAGAGGGAATAAGTCTATCAGATTGTATTTATTCTGCGTCGATTAGTAGAAGTGACTATGACGTTCGAGCTGCGGTGATAGTGAAGTCAATGGATGACATTGAAAATCTGTCAGAACAGGTACAAAATATATGTAGTAAGACAGGCACTATAGCTTCGAAGGAATTGGATGAGGAAGCAAAATTAATTGTTCGTAAAGTGGTTTATGATAATAACGATAATTACGAAGATTTTCAGGAACTTTGCAGACTGTATCATGCAGGAGCAAATGTGGACTGGCAATCCCTTTATGAAACATTTCCAGTTACAAAAACATCCCTTCCTAGCTATCCGATGAAACTGCAGCGTTGTTGGGAAATGCCAGAAAATCATAACAAACAGGATAGGCAATATGAATATACAGAAAATGAACAGTTGATAGATACCTGCCTGATTTCCTCCCCACAATTAAATGTTTATAAAACAATTATGAGTGAGAGTACCCATACTGAGGTCAGGGAACATATTATTGGTGATAAAAATGTACTGGCAGGTACTGTGTACGTTGAAATGCTTCGCTGTGCAGCCAAAAAGGTGCTAAAAAATGATAAAATGCAAGTTGATAATCTGTTATTTATGAATGCAATGATCTTTGAAAAGGGGCAAACAAGAGAAGTACAGACAATATTGTACCTCAGAACGGATGATAAATACGATGTCACAATTCAGAGCAGACCAGTTGGTGAGGAAACGTGGGAGATTCATGCACAAGGTCAGGTTAGCGTATTGGCAGAAGAAAATCCAGAATCTGTAGATATAGAGAAGATGTTGCGAAGTATGGCTCAAAGACCACTCGAAAATGAGACTTCTCCAGTAGAGCAGCTTGTAACAACAGGGCCTAGATGGCAAGTTAATAGAGGATTATGGGTTGGCAATGAAGAGGCTGTTACGATGGCTGAGATAGACAGTAAATTTACAGATGAACTAAAAAAATATTATCTATATCCTTCCATGCTAGATGCTGCAGTGAACTGCAGTAGCGCTTTAAACGGAAATAATTTTTGTTTGCCTTATTACTATGGAACCCTTAAAATTTACGACAAAATACCTAAAAAGATATATTCTCATACCATTAGGAATGCAGCAGCATCTTCTTCAGATGGAGAACTAAATGTGTTTGATATTAGCATAGTTGATGAGTTTGGCAGAGTGATTGCCATAGTAAAGAACTATGCCATGAAGAAGGCAGGAGCAAGTCAGAAAAAACAATTTTATCAAAAAGAAGTTCCATGGATGCATACACTAAATTGGGTTAAAGAAACAACAGACTTTAAGGCTGCAAGACCAGAAAATGATGAAAAGGCAGTTATTGTAGTCAGAACAATTGATAATTGTAACGAGAGGTTGCTAGAAGAAATCAGAGATACCTTTAGAGGAAATATATATGAGTTAATTCTATGTGAATGGGAAATGAGGGACACAGCAAGAAAGTATTATAGTGCTCCAGGGGATTTGAATCGCATATGTACTTATTTTGAGGCATTTGATGAAACGGAAATCGCACGGGTTATTTTCATGGTGCAGGAACATAGAAGTGTATATACAATAGAAAAATTGGATGATGCAGTTGAAAATATGCTTCATGCATATTACAATATTATATATGTATTAGCATTCAATAAGAAACTTGGAAATCCCAGAGTTGATCTGATAATAAAAACAACTGGACCGGAAATTGATCCTATGGCTTTGGCGTTACAGGGAATGGGGAAATCCTTACTTAATGAGTATAGTCGTCTGAAAATGGGATGCATAGTGTATACGTCCGAGACTGAATTGAAACATGTTATCAATGAATTGTTTTACAGCCATAATGATTATCTGATCTTGTTGAAAAATGGTGAGCGTTTTGTAATGGGAATGAAGGAAGTCTCTATAGAACATGAGCCATCTTCTGAAAAGAAGTTTGAACTTACGAAGGGTGGCACGTACATAATAACAGGTGGTCTAGGTGGTATAGGACTTGTACTTGCAGAATATTTTGCAGAACTTGAGTCAAACATACGTTTAGTACTTATGTCACGACGAGAATTACTTCCTCAAGAGGAATGGGAGAAGGAAACAGACGTACTCTATAAGAGACTTTGTGAATTAAATTCCAAAGTCTCTGAGTTAATATATTGTTCTTGTGATGTATCAGATGAGAAGTCAGTAGAAAAACATGTAGAAAGTCTTGGTTGTGTTACCGGTATTGTACATGCAGCTGGTGTTGCTGGTGGAGGCTTTATCATAAAAAAAGACTGGGATGACTATCTAAAAGTACTAAAGCCAAAAATGCACGGAACGTTGAATATGCTTAATTTGTCAAGAAAATACAAGCCAGAATTTATAGTATTGTTTTCATCTTATTCTACGATTTTGCCAGTTGCAGGACAATCAGATTATATAAGTGCGAATTCTTTCATAGATGCTATGGTAGTTCAGAAAGATTCAGAATTGCCAGTGAAGGTAATCAATTGGAGTGGATGGAAAGAATGTGGAATGGCTTACGACAATGGCGGTGAAATGATTAGAACTCCAGTTACATTTTTAAGTAATGCAGAAGGTGTAGAATTGTTTGCTAAGGCTATGGTATTAGAAGAAAGACAAGTGCTGATAGGCAAGATAAATTGTGAGGTACTAGAAGAAGTTGCTGATGATTACAGCAAGGTGATACGCTTCCCTGATTATGTTACAGAAAAAATTAAAAATGGTCATGGTAACGTTAAAAATCAACGTGAAATTTACCATGTAACTATAACAGGAAAAGATGCTCCACTAACAGAGACAGAAACGAAAGTTTCACAGGCATGGGCCAAAGTGCTTGGTCTTAAGGAGATACATTATCAGGATAAATTTCTTGAGATAGGTGGAGATTCACTATCTGCTACTTATCTGCAGAAAGAGTTAAATAATAGTTATCCTCAAGCTATGGATATTACGGATGTGTTTGTATATTCTTCAATTAAGGAAATGGCAGATTTTATTGACAGTAAGATACAGCAAGAAAGAAAAGAAGAAAGTATGGAACAGAGACATTTAAATGAAGATAAAGGAAAATCTACAACTAGTTTTGCTAAGAATGCAAAAGGCGATTTGAATGAACTGTTGCAGATGCTTGCAGATGGAAAAATAGACGTTAAGGAAGCTGGCAAGTATATTTAGAAGAATATGGGAGGAAAAATGCCTTGAACAGTGTTAAAGAGTATATTTTGGAACAGGTCAGTAAAAAGGAGTTAAATCCTGAAAGTGCACTTTCGTATCTTCAGGAATTGGAGAAGGTAAATGACAGTGATAATAGAATTGCAGTAGTGGGAATGGCATGTAATCTTCCAGAAGCGACGAATTACACAGAATTCTGGAAGAATCTTTTAAATGAACGAGAATGCCTTGGATATATGCCTATTGAATTCGTAGAGTACTATAAGGCTTCGGAAGATCCTAGATTTGCAGAGGCGCTAGGAACCAAGCCAGTTAATGTTGCTGAAAGACGATTAAAAGGAAGAAATGCATATATTAAGGATTCTGATAAATTTGATGCAGCATTTTTTAATATTGCTCCGAGAGAAGCACGATATATGGATCCGTGTCAGAGAGTATTTCTTGAAACTGCGTGTGGAGCAATTGAAGATGCTGGATACAGCCTTAATGAATTGATGGGCAGTGATATAGGTGTATTTGTTGGAAAAGACCACAATAATTCTGAATTTTATAAGATGAGTACAAAGCCTGATTCACTTAGCGAAACAGGAAGCTGGCATGGGATATTGGCTAGCCGTATCAGTTATATTTTTAATTTTAGAGGACCTGCATTGGTTATAGACACTGCTTGTTCATCAGGTCTTGTTTGTGTACATGAAGCATGTAGAGCCCTACAGGCAGGTGATTGTAGTATGGCAATCGCAGGCGGAATCTCAGTAGGAGGCGGAGCTGGAGGCGGAGACGATGAGGAATCGACTGATGCTCTTGGTGCAGTATTAGCGGGGGATTCAACAGTACGTCCTTTTGATAAAAAGTCAGCAGGAACTGTATTTGGAGAAGGTTGTGCGGCATTGCTTTTAAAACCTCTTTCAAAAGCTGTTGCAGATGGGGACTATATCCATGGAATCATTACAGCCAGTGCTACGAACAATGATGGAGCGTCTAATGGAATTACAGCACCTAATCCAGTAGCACAGACAGATGTCATATGTAAAGCGTGGGAAAGTGCAGGAATCGATCCAAGAAAGATATCTTATGTGGAAACTCACGGAACGGGAACATTACTTGGTGACCCAATTGAATTTAAAGCTCTAAATAATGCATTTCGAAAGTATACTGATAAGAAGCAATTTTGTGGAATTGGCTCAGCTAAGAGTAATGTGGGGCATCTTATTGCAGCTTCAGGTTGCGTAGGGCTTATGAAGGTTATACTATCCATGCAACATAGAACACTTCCTGCAAGCCTTAATTTTGAAGAACCTAATCCACATATTGATTTTTTAGATTCCTCACTTTATCTGGTGGATCACACGTCACCATGGGGAAGCGAGGACGAAACATTATATGCAGGTGTAAGTAGTTTTGGATTCAGTGGTACAAATGTGCATGTAGTACTTGAAAGTGCAGAAAAATATCAGCCTAAGAAAAAAACAGCTGAAAGCCGTCCGAGAATACTGACAATATCCGCTAAAACAGAATGGTCTTTGAAACAGATTGTTAAGAATTATTCTGACTTTGTAGATAGCAATCCTGACTTGGATTTGGATGCATTTTGTGCTACAGCATTACTCGGAAGAGGACATTACAACTTCCGTGTTGCAGTTGCATTTACCGATTATGGTGATTTAAAGAATAAGCTTAACCACATGAACTGGAGTGGATACAATAATGCTTATGATGATGTATATTATGGAAGTTATAAAGTAGTATCAGATAGAAGAACGGATAGAAGTGAAGGTGAGTATTCAGAATCGGAAGTACGAGAGACCAATCGTCTTGCAGATGAGACTCTTAGCAAAATAACAGCAGGTGATGGCAGTTTTGAAGATTACAAGCAACTATGTATATATTACATACGTGGTGCTTCTATTTCATGGAGAAAACTATTCAAGGATAATATTCCACATAAACTACCAATTCCTACTTACTCTTTTGAAAGGACACTCTATTGGGCTGAGCCTAAGGTTATGAAAGCTGGAGGCGTTGGAATAGAAGGTGAAGAAAATGGTCACCCACTTGTGGAAAGATGTCTGCTTAAATCAATCAATCAGGATATTTATACGACCAGATTTAGTGTGAAAAAACATTGGGTACTTCATGATCATGTTATCATGGGTAGAAATATTCTTCCAGGAACAGCCTATGTTGAAATTGCTAGAGAAGCTTGTTCGAAGTATATAGAAGGTCCTATGGAATTAAGAAATCTATGTTTTATGACACCTCTTGGTGTTGATCCAGACGAAGAAGTTGAAGCTCAGATTATCGTGAAAAAATTTAAGGATCATTTAGAGTTTATGATGGCCACTGAAAAACGTGGGATAGATAGTGAAGGTACGGAATGGGTTAAACATGTGGAAGGTGAAGCATATAAACTGGATCCAGAAAGTGTTCCTGAGAAGCTGGATTTAAGTGTACTTGAAGATCCGAACCTGATGAGCAAAACGGTTACATTAGCAAAATTGGGTACTCCTGATGCAGCTATGTGCTTTGGCGCTAGATGGGATAATGTTAGACGTGTATATATTTCACCAACCTATAAATATGTAGATGCAAGATTAGCAGATGAATTTATAGATGATTTGAAGGTCTTCCAGTTCCAGACTAGTCTTTTAGACGAAGCGGTTAATGCAGGGGTATTAGCTGATAAGGAACAGATGTATCTGCCATTTATTTATAAGAGCATTAAATTGTACAAACCTTTACCACAGGGAGTGTATAGTAGAGCTTTATGTAAGGATCCAGAGGGAAAGAGTGATGAAATCAGTACTTATGATGTTCAGCTTGCAGATGAGGAAGGCAACATTCTTGTGGATATCTCGGATTATAGCGTGAAAAAGGTACATAAGTTTAATGACTATGAAGAGAAAACATATTATCGTATTGACTGGGTGAAAAAGGAAGGTTCAGAAGAAAGAAAGAATAATCTCGGCAATGTATTGTTCGTAGGAAGTGATGTTCTCGATGAAAGTTTAAGGTCAGGAATCACGAAGATATCTGAAAATGTCATTATGGTGAATCATGGAACAGAGTACTACCAGAAGGATGATAATCATTTTATGGTTGGATGCAGTGAAGAGGATTACAAATCATTGTGTGCCACGATTGCAGACAGAAAGCTGAATACGATTGTATATGCAGGGTGTTTTGAACCAGAGAAAGCTGAAAAAAATCTTTCTATGCTTGAAACGGAATTAGAAAATGGTGACTATGGTTTATTCATGCTTGTGAAAGCGCTTATTAAGTCAAAAATTAAGGGCAATATAGATGTGTTGGTATTAACTGACCATGCGTCACTGATAACTGGTTTGGAAAAGACAGTTAAACCAGAAAATACATCTTTGGCAGGAATGGCAAAATGTATTTCAAAGGAATATCCAAATCTTGAAACAAGAATTATCGATTCGGATGAGATTACAGATACAGAAACTATTTTGAATGAAATGCTTAGTGGGGGACATTGTGAATTTGTTGCATATCGTGGAAAAGAAAGATATGAAGAGTGTCTTGTAAAATTTGAGCGAACCAATCAGATGGATGAGATACCGCTGGACATTTCGGACGGTTGTGTGCTGATTACTGGAGGTGCAGGCGGACTAGGAATTGAGACAGCAAAATATATAGTTGAGAGAGAGGTTTCAAATATCTGCTTGCTAAACAGGAGTACATTCCCAGAAGAACAAGAATGGCAACAAATCCTTGAGGATGACAGTAATAGAAAACTTTGTAATGCAATTCGTGCAATGTTAAGCCTGAGAGAGAAAGGCATAAATGTATTTACAAAAAAGGCTGATGTAGCCAATGAAGCAGATATGAGAGCGATTGTTTCTGAACTTGAAGCTGAGTATGGATGTGTGTCAGCAGTGATTCACTGTGCAGGTATAGCGGGTGAAGGTTTTATGGTAAACAAGCCGATTGATACATTTAAGAGCGTACTTTCTCCTAAGGTACAAGGTACAAAAGTACTTGATATGGTACTCAACTGGGACAAGTTAAAGATGTTTGTAGCATTTTCTTCTATGACAAGTCTTATGGGTGGGCCTGGACAAAGTGATTATACGGCAGCGAATGCTTATCTTGACGGTTTTGCGCAACAGAGCGCTCTTATAGGAAAACCAGTGGTTACATTGAATTGGCCTGCATGGAGTGAAACAGGTATGGCTGTTGACTATCAAGTGGCTGATGCACATACTATTTTTCGTGCTGTTGATAACAAGACAGCAATTGTGTACTTAAATGATGCTATATCCTACAGGCTTAGAAATGTTGTTCCAGGTGAGATAAATTATAAAGCTATGGCAATGCTTGAAAATGAGTTGCCATTGAATGTGGCTCAAAATATACAGAGAGCGATTGATATCCAGAAAAAGAAGCTAGAAGGTGAAGCTGGAAATGAGTCAAATAAACACAGAATACAGAACATTGTATTACTTGGTAATGCATCTGGAGAATATACAGATACTGAGAAAAAAGTTGCGTATATATATGCTGGAGTCTTGGATATAAAGGAAATTGATATATATGACAATTACAATGCTCTGGGTGGTAATTCGATGACTTCGACAGAAATATTAAAAATACTAAATCAGTATTTTGATAATATTTTAGATGTATCAGATGTGTTTTCCTATCCTACAGTATTTGAAATGGCAGAGTACATCGATAGCAAACTCTATTCTAAAAACAGCACCGTTGAGAAGGAGGAGAATATTAATGAACTGCTAGGACAGTTCGAAAGCGGGGAGATTGAGGTAGATAAAATGCTGGATTTCTTTAATAATCAATAAAGATAAAAAGATTGATATACAAAAGATTAGAAATGAACTAGCAGGATGAGAGGGGCAAAAGCCTCATTACAAAAAAGTGTATAGAAGGCTTTTGCTCTCAACTTATAGCATTCAGTATTATAAATTAATTTAAAGGAGAAATTATCAATGGAAAACATCATTGAAATAAGGCAGTTAGTAAAGAAGTATAAGGAACATGAAGCAGTTAAAGGAATTGACCTTGACATAAAAGAAGGGGAAATATTCGGTCTTCTAGGTCCTAATGGAGCAGGAAAGACTACAACGATCAGTATGATCGTAGGTATTCTTAAGATTAGTAGTGGTTCTATTAAAATTTTTGGAAAAGACATCAACAAAGAAAGTGCTGAAATCAAGAAAAACATAGGTTATGTACCTCAAGACCTTGCTTTTTTTGAGACTATGAATGCATATGACAACGTAACATATTGGGGTAGATTATATGGGCTTTCTGGAAAAAATTTGAAGAAGTCTGTGCAGGAAGCTTTGGAATACACAGGTTTGTGGGATAGAAGGAAAGATAAAGCGTCAAGTTATTCTGGAGGTATGAAGCGACGTCTAAATATTGCCTGTGCAATCGTACATAAACCTAAGCTATTATTTATGGACGAGCCAACAGTAGGTGTTGACCCACAATCAAGAAATAGTGTTCTCGAGTCAATTAAGGAACTTAACAAAAATGGTACTACTGTAGTATATACTTCTCACTATATGGAAGAAGTTGAGGCTATCTGTGATAGAGTAGCCATTATGGATTTTGGTAAAGTGATAGCATTGGGTACTATTGATGAACTGATTGCAGATATTGTTAAAGATGAGTGTGTGGCACTTGAAATTGACGCAATTGATGCCAAAGTATACAACGATATAAAGAGTATGGACGGCGTAATCAGATGTGAAAAAGAAGGTAGTCTTATTAATGTACATGTGGATCCAAATGTACTTACGACTATCAAACTTATTGAAGATTTAATTGCCCAAAAGCTGGACATTAAGGCAATTAATGTTGAAAAATCGAACCTAGAATCTGTATTTTTAAGCTTAACTGGTAAAAAGCTGAGAGATTAATAATAAAATTACGAAAGGATTGAAATAACATGAATAATACTTTCTATCAAATGCTTCATTCGTTTAAGAGAACATTTACGGATACGAAGCCTCTGATATCAAAATTTGCAACAATCGCTATAGTAATATTGATACTCGGCTCAGCTTTTTCTAATGCGTTTGATTCTCAATCTAAGTCACTTGAACCTGTACGTTTAGGATATCTAAATGAAGACGAAGGTGAAGTTGGAAAAACTATGCTTGATAATCTTATGGAGTCAGAAGACATAGATGCATGGATTAGTTTAGTAAAGGTTAATAGTTTTGAAGAGGGTCAGAGCTTAGCTGGTGATTCTGATGTAGCCGATGAGGATCAAATTGAAGGAATGATATATTTTGAACCAGATTTCTCGAAGAAATATGAGAATGATGAACCGTGTACAGTTAAGATTTATACTGGTAAGACATCACAGATGGATTCTATTATAATTAAATGTGTATTTAACACATTTACTAGCGTAGTGGATCTGAATAAGGTCATCGTTGAAGAATTTGGTACTTATATAAGTAAGGAGTACTCATCAGATAGTGGTGTTGAGGAACTTCCGATGAAATCCGAAGATAAACCAAGTGCTATGGACTATTATGCAATTGCCATGCTAATGATGTTTTTGATATTTAGTGCAGAATATGGCTGTGATGCCATAGCAGAAGACTATCTTGGAGTAATCGGAGACAGAATTAAGACTACTCCATTAAAACCATATCAGCAGTATATTGGGAAAATGTCCGGGTTATGTTTATCTTCCACATTACAAGGTCTATTTTTAGTTATTTTTACGAAGATACTTTATGATGTAAACTGGGGTAATAATTTTCCATTATTGCTTCTAATCATTTTTTCAATGTCATGTACTGCTGTAGCTATAGGTTCATTACTATGTATGCTTACTCGTGATAGAGCAAGGGGACAGTCTTTGGTTTCAATCGTTGTAATTGCTTCTACTTTTTTAGCTGGTGGATTTGTTTATATGGACATGGGCCAGTTAAAATATCTGTCACCTAACTATTTTGGACATACAGCACTGACTTCTATGATTTACACTGGTCGTATGGCGACTACCTATCTTTATATAGAGATACTGTGGTGCTTTACTATAGTAGCAGGCATCATAACAGTTATTTTATCTAGGAGGAAGAAAGCATGACAATACTGATAAATAACCTTAGAAGAATATTCGGCAAACCTATAAATATAATTTTAATGATCGTTGTTCCTTTGGTTTTGAACATTTTCTTCATCTCTGTTTCAAGTGGTTCTCAGAAGTACACAATTGGAGTGATAGATTATGATGATTCAAAACTTACCCAGTTAATTCTTGCAGAATTAAAAGATGAGGCAAAGATTGTTGATATTGAAGATAAAGAAGATGCTATAAAAGCTGCATTGATTAATTCAGAAATCAGTCTTGCATTAAAGATTGAAAAGGGATATGCTGAGAAAATTATTAATGGTGAAGATGCAAAATTTCAGACATTTGCAATTACTGAAAATAATCAATCGGAACCAATCAGACTTTTGATTGAAAGTTTAACAACTTCAGCGAGAGAACTAGGTAGGCAGTCGAAAGGAGACTCTGACAAATTTTATAAAGCAATGGATGCTTATGCAAAAGGCACTTTGTTGACAGAGTATGAAACTTTCGAATTTACTAAACAGGAAACGGTAAATCGTACTGTGACATCACTTGGATACCTGGCAATGGGTATGATGTTTTTAATGACGTTTGCAACGACATTATTGTTGGAAGATAGAAAATTTGGAGTATTTAGTAGAATTGCAACTACACCAGTATCACGTGCAAGCTATTTAGTTCAACATTTATTTAGCTATATTGTAGTAGCGGTGATTCAAATTGTACTGATATTTAATATCATTCCGCAGATAGTTGACATTAGTTATGGTAGTACAGCCAAGATTAAAAGTAGTGTTACTCTAGTGACATTGCTTTTTGCAGGAGTCTGCATAGCAATTGGTATTACGATAAGCCGATTTGCCAAGAATTCCAATATGGTAAGTGCATTGCTTAGTCTAATTAATTTACCAGTACTGATGCTTGGAGGTTGTTTATGGCCTAGGGAAATCATGCCAGATGCCGTTCAACGTATTGGTGATTTTGTACCAACAACTTGGTTTTTGGAGGCTGCAAAGGGTGTTTTACATGGGGAAGGACTTGGCAGTGTGGCAAAGGATTTAGCGCTGATGGCAGGACTAATAGTAGTATTATTGACAGTATCTTTTGTAGTCAAGACAGATGATAAATAATAATTATTTAGTTTAGCAGTCACAAAGATGTATAGACTTATATTCTTGATTTGCATAAATCGTCATAAGATAAAAAAATAAAATGCAATAGGAAGCTGAGGTTAGAATGCTATATAAACTAATCCGCAGCTTCCATAAAATCATAGTGTATTACCTTAGATAGGTGATGAATTTTACTATGTTACAATAATAAGAGGAGAAATACCAGTACATACTGGTTAGTATACGAATATGATTAAAAAAACATTTTTGTTTCCTGGTCAGGGAGCGCAGTACGTTGGAATGGGAAAGAAACTCTGCGAAAAATATGATATTGTAAAAAAAACATTTGATGAAGCTGATGAGGCTCTTGGATTTTCTTTAAGTGATTTATGTTTTAATGGTGATATTGTTGAACTTACAAAGACACAAAATGCACAGCCAGCAATTCTTACGGTGAGTGTTGCAATGTTCAGAGTTCTATTGGAAAAGAACATAATTCCCGATATGATGGTAGGTCATAGTTTGGGTGAAATTTCCGCACTTACTTGTGCAGATGCATTGCCTTTTGCAGATGCGGTATGCCTTGCAAGAAAAAGAGGAGAACTGATGCAGGAAGCAGTTCCACAGGGAGAGGGTGCTATGGCAGCCATAATGACGCGAGATATTGATATGCTTAAACAACTTTGTGAAGAATTTTCTTCACAAGGAAAAGGAATTGTAAGCATAGCAAATTACAACAGTCACACACAACAGGTAATATCAGGAAATGCGAATGCAGTTAACAATGTAGTAGAGAAACTTAAACAAGATAATATCCAGACTAAGCTGTTAAATGTTAGCGGCCCTTTTCATTGTATGCTTATGAAACCAGCAGCTGATAAATTCAGAGAGGTTCTTGCATCCTGCAACTTTAATGAGTTGAAATATCCTATTTTAGCAAATGTTACAGCGATGCCATATGCTGGTGTTTCAGATATAAAGGATAATCTGACGGCTCAGATATTCAATCCTGTACGTTGGACGGAAAGTATGACCTATCTAAAGAAATATATGACGAGTTACTGCGTAGAGGTTGGTCCTGGACGTGTACTTAAGAATATGATGAAGACTAATGTTTCTGACATACCAGTGTATGCTTTTGATACGGAAGAGGATAAGCTTTACGAATGTGTAGAAAATTCTTTCATACCATTTGTATCAAGAGCCATGGGAATCGCAGTTGCAACTAAAAATACAAATTGGGATGATGACCTATATAGAAGTGGTGTTATTGAACCTTATAATGAGATGAAGGCACTTCAGTTCAATATAGAGAATGAAGGTCGAAAAGCAACAGAAGATGAGATGAAGGAGACGATTAAACTACTTCTTAAGATATTTGCAACCAAGGGAACACCTATAGAAGAACAGAAAAACAGATTGGAGGAACTGTTTGCTGATTCTGGTCAGCAAGTCTTTTTTAAGAATTTTGATATGAACAGTATAACAGTTTAGAAGGGGCAGGTGTAGGATGCAGAATTTGGATTTAAATTTCAATTTTGATATGGACCACCTGGATGCGGATGTACTTAAGACAGATTGCAATAGTATATCAGAAGAAAATGATGCAAGAAGCATAGCGGTCATTGGGATTGATGCCAAAATTGGAGATGCGGGCACAGTTGATGAGATATGGCAAGTCTTCTTGGAAGGAAAGAATATGATATCTGAGTTGTCTGCTGCACGTAGGAAAGATGCTCAGAAGCTATTGGCGAGTGAAGGAAGAAAAAGAAGCGAGTTTGCTAGATTGGCATATCTTTCGCGAATCGATCTTTTTGATCCAGAATTGTTTAATATATCTCCAATGGAGGCTGAATACATTGATCCTGCTCAAAGAATATTTCTTGAATCAGCGTGGTCTGCGCTTGAAGATGCTGGATATGGAGGCAATAAGTTATATGGTAGTAGAACTGGCGTTTATGTAGGATATAGTAGCAAAAGTTCATTTGAAGAAATACAAGCAAATATTCCAAATGAAGCACTTGGGCTTGCAGTATCAGGACATGCCAATTCATTTATGGCTGGCAGACTGAGTTATTTACTTAATCTAAAGGGACCAGCAATTATCATTGATACAGCATGTTCTTCGTCTATGGTTGCTTTACATGAGGCATGTAGGGCATTGAGAAATAAAGATATAACGATGGCTGTAGTTGGTAGTGTGCATGTGACTTTGTGCCCCGATGATGGTCAGAAGCAGATGGGCACATCTTCTTCGAGTGGATATACCAAAAGTTTTGATGGAAAGGCTGATGGGACAGGTGGAGGCGAGGGTGTCATTAACCTAGTGCTTAAACCATTAAGTGATGCGGTTGTAGATAATGATCATATATATGGTGTAATTAAAGGAAGTTGTGTTAATCAAGATGGAAAAAGCATTGGATTGACAGCACCAAATTCAGAGGCTCAGGCTGATGTCATAATAGGCGCATGGAAGGATGCTGGTGTAAAACCAGAAAGCATCACATATATTGAAGCTCACGGTACTGCTACAAAGCTTGGCGATCCTGTTGAGATAGGAGGACTTACTGCTGCCTTTTCTAAATATACCGACAGAAAACAATTTAGCGCAATCGGTGCAGCAAAGTCAAATTTTGGACATTTGGATTGCGCAGCAGGACTGTTAGGAGTACTGAAAGTTTTACTTATGATGCAGAATCGCATAATTCCTCCCACTATTCATTTTAGTACACCAAACAATAAGATTGATTATCTTCACTCCCCAGTGTATATCAATGATAAGATTAAAAAATGGGAGACAGATGACGGAATATTGACAGCGGGAGTAAGTTCTTTTGGACTTAGTGGAACAAATTGTCATGTGATACTACAATCCTATGAAGAGGATAAGAACAGTCAAAGAGAATTTAGGGCTAACTATTTATTGACGGCATCGGCAAGAGATAAGAAAACTTTAATGAAGCTGCTCAAAAGTTACCAAGATTTTTTGGCGAAGCAAGAGGAACATAATTTTCAAGATTTTTGCTATACGATAAATACAGGCAGAGGTCAATATGAGCATAGATTTGCAGGAGTATTTTCAGATGAGTCAGAGTTTCTTGCTTTGGATGAGACAGATTTGCTTTCTAAAAAATATTATTCGAATTTTACGCAAGTACAGAAAAAAGAAACAGATAGGAATTTAATAACACAGAACGAACGCAGAATGAATCATGAACGTGCAAAGCAGTTATGCAGTATTGGTCATGAAACGGAATTAGCGGAACTTTATTTAAAAGGTACTGAAATTGATTTTGAGCCTCTTTATGAAGATGAGATAGTGTACAGAATCAGTGCACCTGTATATCCATTTCATCACAGGCGATTTGAATTTTCTATAGGGAATGGACATGAAAATAAGAAGGAAAAACAGCCATATGTGGTAACAGAAAAAGCAATAAATCCTTTGCTAGACAGATGTGCTATAGAGTCTGACAATTTGTGGATATTTGAAAAGCTGGTATCTCTCGACACTTGTCTAGAAATTCGTGAGCACTGTATAAATGGTGTTAATGTTCTTCCAGGAACAGCATATGTTGAAATGGCACATGCTGTGGGGCAGTACATATACGGCTCGGTTTTCTTTACATATATGGAAATTACATTTTACAATCTTATGGTGTGCAGGCATGATGAAAAACGCATTCTCCATGCAATTGCCCAAAAAGATGGAGAAAAGCTTAGTTTAAGGATGCTTAGCCGAAATCATGAGGATTCAGATTGGATACTTCATGCAGAAATGAGTATCAAAAAGGGATATGAGCAACAAACTCATAAAAAAGTGGACATTGGTTCACTATTGGCAGAATACAACAGAAAACTTGAATGTACAAAGAGTACAGAAGAAGGAAGTTTTGTACAACTCGGATCACATTGGGATTGTGCTAGAAATATATATATTGGGGACAACACACTGGTATTGTGTGCCCAAGTAAGAGAAGAGCTGGAACATGATATACTGGACTATTATATTTTCCCTGCACTTCTTGATGGCTCAGTAAATGCTGGAAACATATTGTTAGGTGAAATATATTTACCATTTAATTACAAAAATGCAGTTTTCTATGGAGAACTGAAAGGGAGGATATATAGCAGAATCGTTAGATTGAACCCTAGTAAGCCAAATAGAGAAGTTGAACTGTTCAAGGTAGAAATTTATGATGAAGATGGAAATTTGCTTGGAGAGGTTCAGCAATATGCACTGAAACGCTGTAATGAAGCGAATTGGCTTTTTGAAAGTTTGATGAGTAAAGATGTTCATGAAGTATGTTGGAAACCAGATGAACGGAGCAATATAACGTCCAATAGGATGTCAGATACTGCAGTTGTGGTTTTATGGCAAGGACAGCATGAGGAAGAAATGCTATCAGCTGTGAAAAACAGATATCGGGATGTTATTTGTATATATATAGGAGAAAGTTCAGGAAAAATTGCACAGAACAGCTATGAAGTTCGAAATACAGAAGATGAAATGTCAACGGTGATACGACAGCTAAAAATTCCAGAGGAGACCGTAATAATAAATCTTCTGTCTGACAAATCAGATGACTTAGAGGTTAATGAAGAGGCGTTTAGTGGACTTCGTGGAACGTTTAATCTAGCAAAAGCACTTTGTAGTCATTCCAAGCACATAACCCTTGCTTGTATTGTGAAGAATGCAGGAATTATTAGTTGCACAGAAAAGAATATTAATCCCATAGGGCGTTCCGTGATGGGGTTTGTTTCTTGTCTTGAACTTGAACAGAGCACGATAGATGCGTGCATTATTGATACAGACGAATTAACAGATGTTGAATTGTTACTAGATGAAATCAATCATGCTGACCGAAGAACCATAGTGGGCTACAGGAAAAATGTCAGATATGCAGAGCATATTTGTAAGAAGCTTGACAAAAAAGAGCCTATTGTACCAAGAGATGGTGATGTGGTTGTAATTCCTGGAGGATATGGTGGAATCGGATTGGCAGTAAGTGAATACCTTTTGAGCCATAACAGAGAAACGAAGATTGTTTTATTAAGTAGAACAGGGGCAATTGAGGATGCAAATGATAAGAGATTTAATCAATTGCAAGCTCTGATAGGTAAAGGATATCAAATATCTGTCTGGAAGGCAGATGTAACACAACGGCATGAGGTAGCAGATGTAGTCAATAGAGTGCGCAAGGAATATGGGCACATTGATGGTGTTATTTATGCTGCTGGTGTCGGAGAAGAGGGAATGCTGGTAAATAAAACTTGGGATGATGAGTGGAAGATTGTGAAAACGAAAGCGGTCGGCGTGTGGAATATAGATATGGAAACATGTAATGATAATTTGAGATATTTTATTATGTTTTCTAGCATTACTTCACTATTTGGCTCTGGAGGTCAGACAGGATATGCGGCAGGAAATGCTTTTCTTGACAGTTATGTTTTAAGTAGTACACGGAAAGAGTGTGTGACTATGACGATAAACTGGACTGGATGGAAAGAATCAGGTATGGCATTTAATTGGGGCGTTGATATGTCAAAGAGCGATCTGCATTATGTTTCAGATGAAGAAGGCAGAGAACTGTTTGGTGCAGCGCTTAGAACAGGACTTAGAAGAATTGCTATATTACGTTTTCATAACAAGTTGGATGCTCATAAATGTGAAGAATTGCAAAGCAGGATAAAACTGCCGGAGGAATATATAATGAATAATGATGTAAAAGAAGAATCACATGAGCAGGAGATCGCAATCTATGGTAAAAGCCCAGACAATCTTACAGAAGAGGAAAAAAATCTTGCACTTGCCTGGAGTAGAACTTTGAAAATAAATGAGGTCAATATTTTTTCAAAGTTTTTCGAAATAGGAGGTAATTCCTTACTAGCTTCTTATCTACAGAAAGAGATTAATAAAATATATCCTTCTACTGTTTCGATTACGGATGTATTTGCTTATTCGACGATTGTAGATATGGCTGCTTATATATCTGAGAAAAATGGAACATCCAAAGAACACACTGTGATTGACCAAAATAAAGATGTGGATATCGAAGATTTGGTGCAGCAATTTGTTCAAGGAGATTTAAGTATTGAAGAGATGGAACATTTGATTTAAGGAAGAAAGGTGAGCGAGATGCAAGAGATAAAGAAATATATAATTAAACAGTTGAGTCAAGGATTGATTGGTCAAGATGAAGCGGTTACTTTCTTGAAAGAATTGCAGAATACTCAGCGTGAAGAATCTGGAAATGTAGCTATTATAGGTATATCCTGTCGTCTTCCTATGGCTAATGATTTTGAGGAGTATTGGGAAAATTTAATTAATGGCAGGTGCTGCTTTTGTTCTAAACCTGCGGATAAATTGCTTATCGACAAATCATATCAAAATCCATATTATGAAGAATTTGCTGGAATAAAGATTCCAGAAGATTTTGATAAGCTTGAAAGTATAGTAGGAGCATATATTCAAGATAATGATAAATTTGATCCAGATTTTTTTAACATTTCACCAAGAGAAGCAACGTATATAGATCCTGCACAACGAGTATTCCTTGAAATGGCATGGTCGGCTTTGGAGGATGCAGGTTACAGCTGTGGTACAATAAATGATACAAAGACAGGTGTGTTTGTCGGAAAAGATTACTCCAATTCAATGCATTATAAAATGATAACAGCTCCAGATGCAATGAAGACAACTGGAACGTGGGAAGGTTTGTTAGCAAGTAGACTGAGTTATGCATTCAACCTTACAGGGCCAACGATGGTGATTGATACTGCTTGTTCATCTGGGCTTGTTGCAGTGCATGAGGCTTGTAATTCAATTCGTAACGGTGAGTGTGAAATGGCTCTTGCAGGTGGTCTTTCAATTGGTGCAGGTGGAGCGTCAACAGATAAAGACGATGATGATGACAAGGAGCAGTCTGAAAAGGAGGATACAAATTCAAGTACTCTTGGAGCAGTATCTTCAAATGATAATCGTGTACGTACATTTGATAAGAAATGTAGCGGTTCTGTGTTTGGTGAAGGAATCGTTGTATTTATGCTTAAGTCATATGAGAATGCAGTTAAGGACGGAGACCATATTTATGCTGTCATTAAGGGAAGTGCTATAAATAATGATGGAGCTTCCAATGGAATAACTGCACCGAATCCATTGGCACAGGCAGCGGTTATTACAGAAGCATGGAAGAAAGCCCAGGTTTCTCCAGATACGATTGATTACATTGAGGCTCATGGAACAGGTACATTACTTGGGGACCCGATAGAAGTTCTTGGAATTACGAAAGCTTTTGAAAAGCAAACAAATAAAAAACAATTCTGTGGTATCGGTTCTGTAAAGACTAATATTGGTCACTTAGTTGCAGCTTCTGGATGTGCCAGTCTGTTGAAAGTTACATTGGCATTACAGAATCATATGATTCCACCAAGTATCAATTTTGAAGAACCGAACCAGAATATTGACTTTCTAAATTCACCTATTTATGTCGTAGATAAGCCTACTTTATGGGAAAGAAATGACAGAAGCAGACGTGCAGGTATTAACGCATTTGGATTTAGTGGAACTAACTGCCATATGGTTGTAGAGGAAGCACCAGTAACATCCAGCGAATCATCAACTAAAAGAGACAGGAATATCATTGCATTTTCAGGTAGGACAGAAACTTCCCTGAAGGCGTTGATAAAGAAATACTGTGAATTCCTTAAGAGAGATAGAAAATTGAACTTTGATGATGTTTGCTATACAGCAAATGTAGGAAGAGGACATTATAGCTGTAGAGTGGTAGTTATTGCAGAAGATGCAGATGATTTGAAAAAGAAACTGAGCAAACTTGTAGAACAGGATTTTGAGATAAAAGAACTTCAGAATATTTACATTGGAAAACACAGAATCGTTTCAGAGAGATATTTGCATAGAGCAGAAGGTGAGCTTACCGAACGTGAATCGAGAGAACTTACGATAGAGGCACAGGACTTGATTCGTGACTTGGCATGTCAGGAAGAATACGAACATGATAAGCTCGATAGACTCGCATATTTATATGCCAAGGGAGCAGGTGTTGAGTGGAAAAATCTATATAAAAACGAAAAACACAGTAAGGTTTCATTACCTACATACTGTTTTGATCGCATTTCCTATTGGGCGGATCCGAAAGTTTCACAAATCGATCCGGAAGTGAATACAAGTGCAAATAATAGTTTTCACCCTGTTGTTGATAAGGTTCTTGTGTCATCTTATGATGAAACTATATTTCTTGCAAGATTTGATCTTACAAAGCATTGGTTTGTTAAAGAACACAAGATTATGGGTAGCAATATAGTACCAGGTACAGCTTATATCGAAGTAGTAAAGGCAGCATGTAAAGAGTATTTTAACACGGACAGAATTGAAATCAGTTCTCTTACCTTTATTCAGCCTTTAGTAGTAGGGGAAGAACCTGTAGCAACTCACATAATTCTTAAAAAGACCCAAAAGGGGATTAACTTTAAGGTTGCAACGAGAGCCAATGAAAGTAGTGATAAGTGGCTACTTCATGCGGAAGGTAGTGTACAGCCACTAACGGAAAATCCTGTTTCTGAGTTTAATGTCTCAGAATATGCAAAAGACGGTAAAGAGTTTATAATTGCAATACCTGAAAATGAAACAGACGAGTTAGTATATATGGGGCCAAGGTGGCATTGTATAAAACATATATACCAAAACGATGATGTATTGCAGAGTGAAGTTGAACTGGATGATAAATTTGTCAAAGACTTAGAGCATTATGAGTATCATCCAAGTCTTGCAGATGCGGCACTTAATATCCCACTTCAGGTATATATTGAAAATGCAATGTATCTCCCATTGGCTTACAAGGGATTAAAGATATATGGAAATTTGCCAAAGCATTTTTATAGTAGACTCAAGAAATTGTCAGGAGGAAATGGATCAGAAACCATAAGCTTTAAAGTTGAATTTGCAGATGAAAAGGGCAATATACTTGTTGAAATTGATGAATATACAACAAAGAAGGTTGGCAAGTTTAACAGTTATGTTGCGAATACCTATTATGGAGTGAAATGGGATAAATTAAATAACAATTCTGTAGACAGCAAAGAAATAAAGATTAGTGGAAATGTAATGATCTTTACAGACGGTGGCAATCTTGCATTAGAATTGACAAAGAAACTGACAGATGCGGAAAGAATTATTTCTGTTAAGATTGACGATAAGTGTGAGAGTCTTGGAAATGACTGTTACTGTGTAGACGGAACCGAGGCTGGATATACATGGCTGTTTGAACAAATCCGTATAAATACACTAGACCACGTATTCCATTTTGCAGGAATCAATACACTAAAAAAAGATACCGATATTGCAGATTACGAAAACGAGCGTAAGCGTACACTATATAGTATGTTCTTATTCCCTAAAGTTCTGTTACGATGTATTACAGGAAAGACTGCATTTTATATATTTGGTGAAAATGCTCACATCATTACAGGTGAGGAAGGAACAATCAAACCTATAAGTAATGCCTTTTTGTCGATGGTAAAAACATTATGTTCTGAGTGTACCAATTGCACATTCAGGGGATTTGATATTACAGAAAAGGAAACAGTTGACCAGATATATTCAGCAGTAGTGAAGGATGATAATCGTCTTATTACTGCACTCAGAGGAAATGACCGTTTTGGGGAAGTACTTGAGGAAACTGATACGGAAAATATGCCTCAGAACGAATTAGAAATTCATAAAGAGGGAATCTATGTTATTACTGGAGGTACAGGAGGACTGGGACTTGAGATGGCAAGATACATTGCTGAAGTTGGAGCGGGAAATATTTGCCTGATTGCAAGACGCGCTCTTCCAGAACGTGGAAAATGGGAAATGATTCTTTCGAAAAACAGGGGAAGAAAAGTGGTTAATTGTATCAACACCATTCAGGCTTTGGAGGAAAAGGGCATAAATGTAGTTATTAAGCAAGCAGATGTAAGTAGCTTCGACGATATGAAAAATACATTTGGAGAACTTACAGAGACATTTGGCAGAATAAATGGTGTAATCCACTGTGCGGGTGTAGCAGGCGATGGATTTTTATACAATAAATCAGAAGAGACCTTTAATGAAGTTATAGAACCAAAAATAAGAGGAAGCCTGATAATGTATGAATTGCTTAAGCAGAACATACCAGATTTCATTATAATGTTTTCTTCCATGCAAACTATTTTTGGTGGAGCAGGACAAGGAGATTACACAGCGGCCAACTCCTTTATGGATACATTTGCATCCTATCTTCAAGAGAAGGGAATCCCAGCGAAAGCAATTAACTGGCCAGGATGGAGCGAAACAGGTATGGCGGTTGACTATGGTGTTTCAGATACTATGACATTATTCAAGTCTATTACCAACAAAAAAGCCCTTATTGGATTTGATTTCATTCTGCATCATGATATAAGCAATGTGATCCCAGGTGAAATTAATATGGAATTTCTTTATAAAGTGGGAGATAAGTTACCTTTTGAGCTGTCACGTTCACTTAAAAAGGCAGTGGAACGTTTTGCTGCCAAAAACAGTGACATGGAAGAAAAACAGAAAGGACGCCGTTTTAATCCAGATGAACTAGTTATACACGGTAAGCTGAACAATGAATATACAGATATTGAGAGGACGGTCGCATTTACTTATGCAGCAGTGCTTGACCTTAATGAAATTGATGTATTTGAGAACTTCAATTCCATGGGTGGTGATTCAATTATTGCAGCTGAAGTACTAAAGCAGTTGAATATACAATATAATGATATGCTCAATATTTCGGATATGTTTACATATCCATGTGTAATTGAGATGGCTGATCATATAGCTGAGCTTGTTTCAAAATAAAATGAAATGTCACATCTGATTTGTTCTTACAAATTGGATGTGATATTCAGAGATAGGTTTAAAAATGTAAAAAAGGAAAGACTAGGAGGTAGTTTGGTGAGGGAAACACGTGTAATAATCAAAGTAGGGAAAGTATTTGCAAGTATAGCAGCAGTAATAATGCTGATAGCAGGAATCTTAATTCTAATTACTGCCATTCAGCAAGCAATGATGGGGGCTGGTAAAATTGCAGAATGCGGTAACATAAGCATATACGGATTACTTGGTAGTGAAGAAAATACCACAGTAATCTCAAATAGTGTGATGATTGTAGGTGCAATTCTTTGTTTCTTAGAAGCAGCAGCAGCATCTTTGGTTAATTTATGCCTAAAAAAGGTTCTTAACGATGGAGAAATATTTAATCAACAGAATGAAAAGAGAATAAGAAATCTTGGAATTGTTTTAACTGTGGTATTTGCAGTAGTAAACATGATTTTAGCACTCTATGTAAATTATAATGATATTATATTTAAACATGAATATGCTGATAAACTTATAAAGCAATTAGGTTCTGCCTGTATGTTTTCCGTTGGAGTTGGTGTGGTTTTTATTATTTTATCGGTATTTATTAAGGCAGGATATGAAGAACGTAATGTTAGCAAATAAATGGAGGATATTACAATGCGCTTAGCCGTAAATTTTCCAGATGAAATGTCTTTCTATACTGGTATGGGAAGAGAGTTGTATGAGAATTATCCTGCTACTCGAAAAATGTTTAGGCGATTAAAAAAATATGCAGGATATGATCTAAAAAGATTTATATATGACAATGATATGAAATTGTCTGAAAATCAGAAACGTATAGCGGTACTTGTTACCAGTATCGCTATATACAGAGAATGGCAGAATACATCCGACATTAGACCTGATTATCTGTGTGGAAAAGGGATTGGATACATAAGTGCGTTAGTTTGTGGAGGGAAACTTCCTCTATGGTATGCTGTATGGAGAATGAGAAGAGGGAAAATACATAAGCCGTCCTTTACTGAAGTAAGTGAGACAATATGTAATACAGAAGAGAGAGATAAAAATAATGCATTGGATTGTGAAGTATTGCTTGAAATAGGACCTTCTTCTCATACAACAGAGACAGAACAGATAAATCAATCTAAGTCACAACTTAAAGTTTATTTTGACAATCCTCATGATTCATCATTTATCTTGGACAATATCAAGAACCAAAAGTTATTTAATTATCTTTATGCAGCGAGAAGGCTGTCTGGGATAGCTGTCGCAACACAAAATCATTCTGCAAATTCCGAGGATTATATACAACTAGATACAGCATATATGGAATTGACACAAAGAATTAGTAATGCATTAAAAGAAAAATATGAAAGGAATCGTCCATTTACTGAAGACGGTTTCAAAGAATGTGCAGAAGATTTAAAAAATATATTGTATATAAAGAAAGTGAATCGTGAAGAAGTATCAGAACAATTTGTAGCGCTTCAAAATGAAACAGGAATTAATATGCGTGAATTTTTTGAAGAATGGATATTATAGTAATTGGAATTGTATCAGTAGAGAATACGCTGAATCATTAATACTGATATAAGTAAAGCAGATAAGTAACAAGAAAATGAAAAATAAGAGCTGAAAGTCGGTTAGATTAATCTAGATATATCACTATCAGCTCTATTTTAAAAGGAATAAATCACGTCAAAGCCTGAAAGACAATAGTTAAGGCTTGACAGAATAGGAAGGAAAATTAAGTGGCTGATTCTAACAGGCTATCGAAGTTTGTGCTGGAAGAACTTCAGGCAAATCGTATAGGTAAAGAATTTGCGATATCTTTAATAAAAAAAATAAATGAGCGAGAAGATATTGCGATTATTGGGATGGGATGTAAGGTAGCTGATGCTGAGAGCTATGATGAGTATTGGGACCTGATAGTGAATAAAAAGACAACGATAAAAAGATGCACGAGTAAGAGAGTAGATCTAGTTCGAGATATATTTCCAAAAAGTTTTACAAATGATGAGCGTAAATATTCGAAGGGAACATATTTTGACGATATTGACATGTTTGATGCTAACTTTTTTTCTATGGGGGAAGAGGAGGCAACCATGCTTGGTCCAGGACATAGATTGATGTTGCAGACAGTATACAAGACCTTGGAGGATGGAGGTTATCTTGGTCAGAATAATGAAGATAACAAAACAGGTATATTTGTTGGTACTAACTTTGCCAAAGATATGTTGTACTCCTATTCAGGTATTGAGTTAAGACACTATGGTTTTGATTTTACGTTTGAGCATATGCTCGGAAATTGGAGCAGCGGTCTTTCTACAAAATTAGCAAGTATTTTAGATTTAAAAGGTGGCGCCTATTCAGTGGATGCAAGTTGTCCATCGGCAGCAGTTGCTATCTATAACGCATGTATGGCTTTAAAGAGCAAACAATGCAGTATGGCAGTAGCAGGAGGTTTAATGCTGGATATTGTTCCAATTAAAAGAATGGGCGGTTCGGGGTCTATGTTTACTCATGAGGACAATGTGATATCAAGAAACTATGATAGCGATCCAGGAGGTGCTTATGCAGGAGAAGCTTGTGGTGCATTACTTTTAAAACCCCTTGACAAGGCACTTGAAGATGGCGATAGGATACATGGTATTATCTGTGGTGCATCATTTAATAATAATGGTGCAAATGGTTCTTTTACACAGGGGAGTTCAGAGGATGTAAAAAAGGTAATCATTACTGCAATAAAGAATGCTCAGATTTCTGCTGAAGATATTGATTTTCTAGAAGGGGAAGGAATTATAAATAAGATTGAGGAAGGATTGGAGGTTTCTGGATTTATTGATGCTTTCCAAACTTTTGGTGATAAGAGACAGTTTTGCGGACTTGGAAGTATATCTCCTAATCTAGGTTATCTTCAGGCCTCTATAGGTGTGTTGCAGATGATTAAGATTCTTATGGCAATGAAACATGAAACGATACCTCCACAATGTCATTTCAGTGAACCGACAGAAATGGTCAATTTTATAAAATCACCATTCTATATTAATACAGATCCTAAGAAGTGGGAGAAAAGAGGAGATAAACCGAGATACGCTGCGAGTTATGCATATGGATATGGTGGAAATAATCTATTTACAGTGGTAAAGGAACCACCCGAGATACCACATTCAACTGTAGAAGGGAGTAAGGAATTGTTTGTTCTGTCAGCAGCAACAGATAAATCATTTGATAAATACATCCGAGCATACATAGACTTTTTATCTGATGATTCTCAAGAAGTGGGATTGGCAGAAATATGCTATACAGCTTCCGTATGCAGGATATTAAGACCAGAATGTAGATTAGCAGTAGTGGCAGATAGCAAGGAGTCACTTCTTAAAATCCTAAAAGAGTATGTAACAGAAGGGATTGCATCTGACAATTTATTTATAGGGATTATGCCGAATCATTCGATGGAGATAAATCGTAAAAAGACCAGAATATCATCAAAAGATAAGGAGCTTTATGAACTTGCGCAAGGTTTTTGTAGCGGGAACGATTATGATTTTAAAGAACTTTATGAAGGAAGAAAAATCATCAAATGTCAGTTGCCAGCTTATCCTTTTGATAAGGCATCTTATTGGACGAAAAAGAGAAATAGGAACATTTTAAAAATCCTTATGAATAACAAACAGAAAGGGTAATGTTTATGTACAATATAAAATTATTTTGTATTCCTTATTCAGGTGGTAACGCAGGGGTATATTACAAATGGAAGAATTCACTTTTACCTGGAATCAATCTTTGCCCCATTGAAGTTGCAGGACATGGACGAAGAATAAAGGAAGGTTTTTATGACGATGTGGAGGCAGCCGCAGATGACCTTAGCGAGGAAATTTTACGTGAATTAAAAGAGGATGAACCTTATGCAATCTTTGGGCATAGCTTAGGAGCTTTGATTACTTTTGAGGTTTATTATGCATTGAAAAGAAAGGGAGCACATGAGCCTGTGCATATTTTTTTCTCAGGAAGAAAGTCTCCAGACGATATAGGTGTGCCTACAGCGACGTATAAGCTTCCAGAAAAAGAGTTTATGGAAAAGGTCTCTTGGTATGGAGGAGGGACTGGAGAAATTATGCAAAATCGAGAATTACTCAATGTATTTGTGCCGATTCTCAGGGCAGATTTCCGTATTGGTGAAACGTATGAATATAAGCCACATTCTGAGAAAATTAAGTGCGATATAACTATTATGAATGGAACAGAAGATGGCAGTGTAATGACATGTGACCTTGAAAGATGGAAACAACATGCAGAGAAGAAATGTGGTTTTGAACGTGTTAAAGGAAGCCACTTTTTTATTATAGAAAATATTGAAGAAACCGTTGCAATTATAAATAATGTACTAAAAGAAAGATTATCATAGTTTAATAAAATTTAGGGTGTTGAAAGAAACCATGTAGTAGCAAAGTCGCTATATTTACGATAAACAGGAGGAAACAAATATGGATTTATTTGAAAAATGCTATGAGACCAACAATGCGAAATTGATGAGAGATGCAGGATTGTACTTGTATTTTCATGAAATGAATTCTCGTCAGGATGCAGTTGTTATGATGGAAGGCAAGAGGAAAATAATGCTTGGTTCCAATAACTATTTAGGACTGACAAGCAACCCGGAATTAGTAGAAGTAGGAATTCATACTCTTGAAAAATATGGTACTGGCTGTGGAGGATCAAGAATCCTTAACGGAACAATGGAGTTACATACAGAGCTTGAGAATGAGATTGCTTCTTTTTTGCATAAAGAGGATGCAATTGTATTTGCAGCAGGATTTCAGACGAATATTGGAATTATCAGTTCTTTAGTTGGACTTCATGATTATGTGATCAGTGATAAAGAAAATCACGCATCCATTTATGATGGGTGTAGATTATCAAATGGAAAAATGCTTACGTACAAGCATTCCGATATGCAGGATTTAGAGATACAACTTCAGAAAGTACCTGAAACAAGTGGCTGCCTGATTGTTACCGATGGTGTATTCTCTATGGGAGGAGATATTGCTAAGCTTCCAGAGATATGTACTCTTGCAAAAAAGTACGGTGCGAGAGTTATGGTGGATGATGCCCATGCACTTGGCGTAATCGGAGTAGGTGGCAGGGGTACTGCAAGTCATTTTGGACTTGAAGACCAAGTTGATATTATAATGGGGACTTTATCAAAATCACTTGCTTCTATTGGTGGATATGTTGCTGGGGATGCTCAAGTTGTAGATTATATCAAAAATCAGGCAAGATCATTTATGTTTGCGACAGGACTTCCACCAGTTAACACGGCTATTGCACTTGCTGCACTTCGTCATATTGAAGCACATCCTGAGATTGTGCAGAAGCTGATGGATTTAGCTTATTATGCAAGAGAATCATTTAGAAGAAAAGATGTTCCAACGATTAAGTCCAGTACGCCTATTATTCCTGTCCTTACCTACGATACACTTGGAACCTTGTCGAAAGCCTCAAAGTGTTTTCAAAACGGTGTATATATAAATGCAGTATTACCTCCAGCGTGTGCGGAAGGCATGGGACTTCTAAGAGCCTCATGTATGGCTACCTTGACGAAACCTCTTATTGACGAAGCAACTGATATTATTGCGGATGTCGTTCTTTATGATGAATAAATTTATTCATTCAATATTCAGCAAAATGTCTTATCAAATTATCAATACATATATCAATGTGGAGCAGGGAGATTGGATAGTATGAAAAAGGTTGTAATAATCGGAGGAGGAATTTCGGGACTAACTGCAGGAATTTATCTGCAATTTGCAGGATTTAAAACAATAATTCTAGAGAAAAATAGAGTTCCTGGTGGAGAGTGTATGGGCTGGAAACGTGAAGGCTTCACCATAGATAACTGCATCCGGTGGCTTACTGACAGTAAAAATGGAAGTCATATGAATCAACTATGGAAAAATATAGGCATGCTTGGCGATGATGTGGAGCTTTATGAAAGAGACGCATTTTTTTCATATAGCAAGAATGGTATGACAGTCACGTTCTGGCGTGATTTAGAACGTACAAGAAAAGAATTGCTTGAACTTGCACCAGAAGATACGGAAAATATTGAAAAATTGATTGCAAATGTTAGGAAGGCAGAATGCAGGCATGTTCCAATTCAAAAACCTATGGACAAAATGGGCATTAAAGATTTTATGAAGATGGCTGCATCTATGAAGGAAGTACCAGCTGTTGAGAAGGCATACAAAGGGATGAGTATAACAGATCTTGCTGCAAGTTTTAAAAATCCGATTATTAGTAAGGCTTTACGCCAAATGGTTTTTGAGGATAATCGTGCTTCTTCCTTTATTTTTTCTTACGCAGCAATAACTGGTGGAAACGGTGATATTCCACTTGGGGGATCGCTTGCAGCATCACTTAGAATAGCCGATAGATACCGACTACTCGGTGGAGAACTTCGTCTTGGTACACCAGTTAGAAATGTCGTAATCAATAAGAACCGTGCTACTGGTGTTGTGCTAGAAGGTGGATATCAAATTGAAGCAGATTATGTAATATGTGCAACGGACGTGAACCATATTTTTACAAGGCTTCTACCAAACAAGTATATGTCGAAATCTTTAAAAGAGAGATTTAAAGATACAGATAATTATTCAATTTATAGTGGATTTCATGTAGCATTTTCGATTGATGAAAAAGGAATAGTTCCTTCTGGTACCAATTTCTTTGATTGTCAGGAATTTTCTATTGCACGTAGTAAAGCAGATACTTTTAGAGTGACATGCTTTGACTATGATCCTTCCCTTTCACCAGAAGGTAAGTCGGTAATTCAAGTACAGATACAACAGCGTTCTGATGATTGTGAGTATTGGGTAAGACTGCGAGCAACGGATCCTTTGGCATATGAAAAGCGTAAGATGGAATACGCAAAATTACTTCAGAATATCGTGGAGAAAGAATTTCCACAGCTTGTTGGAAAAATTCGCATGCTCGATGCATGGACTCCTGCAACCTATGTAAGATCTTGCAATGCATATAAGGGTGCATTTATGGCTTTCGCATCAGGAAAAAATGCTAAGTCGGGCAATATTCCAGGTGTAGTGAAAGGTTTAGAGAATGTATTTCTTGCGGGTCAGTGGGTAATGGGATCAGGAGGACTCCCACTTGCATCTGCAGCCGGAAGATTTGCGTCATGGAGAATTGAAAAAAAGGAATCTTAATTTTGAATACACTGCTTATTGCTTGACTTTATGTGGAGCAATAAGCAAAACGAATAAACCTTTATTAGGGAGTGATGAACTATGGAAAATAAAAACACTGATATTAAATGGTTTACTGCCTCTCCTGTACAGTTGAGAATATATACTGCGAACTTGTTCAATTCTGATAGCACCT
>CALFNR010000042.1:0-11001 GCA_937903005.1 uncultured Lachnoclostridium sp.
CAGCTTGCCAGAACACTTCGCAGAGCAGGTGTGGGTCGTGACAGTTTAGTCGCTATTGTCTGCGAGAGAAGCATTGAGATGATAATTGCCATGTGCGGTGTAATAAAAGCAGGAGGCGCGTATGTGCCAATTGATCCATTTTATCCAGAGGACAGAATTCAGTATACAATCAAAGACAGTAAGTCAGTTGTGGTTTTGTCAGGAAAAATGGCAGAGAAGAAAGAGTTTCCAGTAAAAAATATCAGTCTGTATGAAGAAACATCCTATGATTCCAATGGAGAAAATCTGCCTATTATCAACGAGTCCTCTGATTTGCTGTATGTCATATATACATCGGGAACTACAGGGAAACCTAAGGGGGTTATGATCGAGCAAAGAAATCTGATTCGGTTGTTCATGAATGATCGAGCACTTTATGATTTTACCTGTGAAGATAACTGGATGATGTTCCATTCATACTGTTTTGATTTCTCTGTCTGGGAGATGTATGGTGCACTTTTGTATGGCGGAAAACTTGCAATTCCATCAAAAGAAACGATTCAGGATAGTGAAGCGGCAGCAGGCTTTATAGAAGAAAACCAGATAACGGTTTTAAATCAAGTACCATCCGCGTTTTATAATCTAATGCAGTCAAAACGGAAAATGGAAAGTATCCGCTACTTAATCTTTGGAGGAGAGGCACTTGATCCTGCACGTTTATCAGAGTGGCGTCAGCTGCACCCGAATGTTTTGATTGTGAATATGTATGGAATTACGGAAACTTGCGTTCATGTTACCTATAAAGAAATTGGAGCGCTTCAGATACAGAATGGTATCAGCGATATCGGAGTGGCAATTCCAACTTTGGCCATTTATGTAATGGAGCAAGGTAAGCTTTGTGGCATCGGCGTGCCAGGAGAATTATGTGTGGCAGGTGCAGGACTAGCACGTGGATATTTAAATCGGCAGGAATTGACGGAAGAAAAATTTACAGAAAATCCATTCGGAGAGGGAAAACTCTATCATTCGGGAGATTTGGCTCGGTGGAAAGCAGATGGAAGTCTAGAGTACCTAGGAAGAATTGATCAGCAGGTAAAAATCAGAGGCTTCCGAATAGAACTGGGAGAGATTACAAGTGCATTGCTGCATTGTAAAAAGATTCAGGATGCCTGTGTCATTGCACGAAAAGCACAGGATGGTGAAAACAGTCTGTATGCATATATGGTTTCACAAGAAAGCATTTCCTTTGATGAAATCCGAGGGGAACTAGCAAAATCACTGCCTGACTACATGGTTCCAAGCTATATGATGCAGTTAGAGAGCCTTCCAAGAACAAGTAATGAAAAACTGAATAAGAGTGCACTTCCTGATATTATTATGGGGGGAAACCATGCCTATGAAGAGCCTGTCACGAAAATGGAAGCGCTGCTTTGCGAAATTTACGAAGAAGTCTTAAATAGTGGCAGAATCGGCAGAAGAGACAGTTTCTTTGAATGTGGCGGTCATAGTTTAAAGGCTGCATCCATGATTCATAAAGTGGAAGCGCAAACGGGAATAAAGATTTCGTTACGAGATGTATTTTTACATCCTGACATTATTTCCCTTGCGCGTATCTTAGAAGAATCTGCAAAAGATGCTTATGAACCAATCCCTAAGGCGAAAGAACAAGAATATTATGAAATGTCACCTGCCCAGAAGAGAATCTATCTAGTTGAACAGTTAGACAGCACAGGATTTACTTATCATATTCCTACAGTCTTTTCTTTAAAAGAGAAACCTGATATAGAACGTTTGAAGGCTGCACTTTACAAGCTTACTAGACGGCACGAGGCACTTCGTACTAGTTTTTTCATGGTACAAGGAGTACCAGTTCAGAAAATTCATGAGGAGGCAGTAATTGATTTTTTACAGGTAGCCAATAAAAAGTCGGAAGAATTAATCGTACCGTTTGATTTGGACAAGGCACCTTTAATGCGGGTTCGATTAAATGAATGTGCGGATTCTACAGAACTGATTCTGGATATTCATCACATAATTGCAGATGGAATGTCAATGGACATTCTGATAAAAGAATTATCTGCTTTCTATGAAATGGAAGAGTTAGAAGAATTATCGGTTCAGTATAAAGATTACAGTCAGTGGATCAGTAAAAAAGATCTGTCAGAGCAGCAGAGTTATTGGGAAGAAGTATTTGCTGATGGTGTTCCAGTTCTAAATCTGCCATTAGATTATATTCGACCATCGGTTCAACAGTTTGCTGGAAAGACCTGCTTTATAGAGATGGATGAACATTTGCAAAACCAGATAGAACGATATATTCAGAAAACTGGAATTACGAAGCACATGTTTTTTATCGGTATCTTAAGTATTCTGTTAAGCAAATATACAAGACAGGAAGACGTTGTAATCGGTACGGTATCAGCAGGAAGAATCCATCCAGATGTGGAACAGATGATAGGCATGTTTGTAAATACCCTGCCAATCAGGCTGAAACCAGAGCAAAACAAAATGGTAAATCATTTCTTTGAAGAGGTAAAACAGATTTCCATAGAAGCATTTGAAAGACAGGCTTATCCATTTGAAGAATTGGTGCAGACGGTATGCAAGACAAGGGATTTGTCTAGAAATCCTTTATTTGATGTCATGTTTACCCTACAGGAGGAAACGAAAGAGAGCGATATAAATGGATTGTTTGCAGGAAGAAGAGAAGAAGGACCAGAGATTGCAAAATTTGATTTAACGTTTAGTATTTTGTCAAAGGGTCAAAAACAGTTAGTTGGAATTAATTATTGTACAGCCCTCTTCCGGGAAGAAACCATATCCTGTATGCTTCATTGTTATGTGGAGATGATGAAGCAGATTGTGAGCAAATCCGATATGAGTCTAAAGGATATCTCAGGAATGGATGATTCTGAGTATCAGAAACTAACCGTTGATTTTGCGGGCAGGAAATTCTCTTATGACAGAAACGATACGATGGTCAGTTTATTCGAACAGCAAGTAAGGAACACGCCAGATACTATTGCACTTAAGATGAATGGAGAGGTACTTAAGTATAGAGAATTGAATCAGATGGCCAATGCATTCGCAAAGAAATTAGCATGCGAGGGTGTACAGCAAGGAGACTATGTCGCACTGTTATGTGAACGAAAGTTTGAACTTGTGATTGCTATGCTGTCCGTTGTCAAATTAGGAGCGGCATTTTTACCGATTGACTGTACTTATCCTAAGAATCGAATCGAGTTTATGCTAAAGGACAGCCAGGCAGCGGCTGTAGTAACAACAGATAGGAACCATACGATTTGGGAGTATGCAGAAAATGTAATCATGATAGATAAGTCCTCTTTGCATGAACTAGATGGGGAAAATCCTTGTTGTCAAGTAAAACCATCTGATACGGCGTACATAATTTATACTTCAGGAACAACAGGAAAACCAAAAGGTGTGCTTTTGTCTCATCAGGGAGTCTGCAATATGGCTGCCTATCTGGGAGACTTGTATGAAGTGAAAAAGGAAGATGTAGTGCTTCAGTTTGCCAATCATGTATTTGATGCGTCTATCTGGGAATTTACGCTTGCCTTGCTGACAAAATCAGGTGCCGCTCTTTGTATGGTTGAAAAAGAGATAATTAATGATACAAAACGTTTTGAAACCTATATAAAAGAAGAAGGGGTAACCCTTTCCCTGCTTCCGCCACAGTATTTTACTCAGCTTAAGAATACGGGGCTTCGTATTCTGACAACAGGTGGCGCTGCAGCAGATAAAACTATGGTGGAAAAGGCATTTTTAGCAGGAAACAGCCGTTATATCAATGCGTATGGACCAACTGAGACAACGGTACTTGCAACCCACTGGGAGGCAGATAAGAACCAGCTTCCAGCCGTTCGGATTCCAATTGGAAAACCGATCTATAATACACAGATATATATTGTAAGTGGGAACCATCTTTGTGGTATTTTACAGGAAGGAGAGCTGTGTATTGCAGGAGAAAGTCTTGCAAAAGGATATTTAAACAGACCAGATCTGACAGAAGAGAAATTTGTGAAAAATCCGTTTGGAACAGGGAAGATGTACCGAAGTGGAGATTTGGCAAGGTGGCTTCCAGATGGGAATATCGAGTATTTAGGAAGAATTGATCAGCAGGTGAAGGTACGCGGGTATCGAATCGAATTGCAAGAAATAGAAACTGTGTTAAGAAGGATAGAGGGAATAACGGATGCAGCAGTTATTACAAAAGAATATGCTGGTGGAGATAATCAGATTTTGGCTTATGTGGTAAGCAGCCAGTCCCTGTCTATGGATGAGCTTAGAGAAAAGTTAAAAGAGCAGTTGCCAGACTATATGATTCCGGCAGGTATACTTAAGATTGATGAAATTCCAATGACGAAAAGTGGAAAACTAAATCAGGCAGCATTGCCAGAGATTATTTGCAAGGAAGAGGATGAGTACGAAGCACCTGAAAATGAAATGGAAGTGCTAATCTGTCACATCTATGAGGAAATTCTTAACCAGAAGAGATTAGGAAGAACAGCCGATTTCTTTGAAGCAGGCGGGCACTCCATTCTTGGCATGAAGTTTGTGAATTTACTAGAAGAGAAAACTGGTATTCGTATTTCGTTGAAAGACATCTTTAACCATACAACGCCGAAAGCCTTGGCAGAGTTATTGGAAGGAAGAATCAGTAATCCCTTTGAATCCATTCCAACTGCCATGAAAAAAAATCGGTATCTCATGTCCTCAGCACAGAAACGAACTTATCTTATCTGGAAAATGCAAGGTGGAACTGCTTATAATATGCCACAGGGAATGACAGTAGAAGGTACATTTTGTCCACAGCAGTTTGAACAGGCTTTTAAGCAAGTGGTAAGCCGTCACGAAATCCTTCGTACAAGGTTTTTAATGGACAAAGAAGACGGATATCAGATTGTGGAAGAAACGGTGAAAACAGATTATACGTACATAGAAGATAGACAAACAGAGTATCAGCAATTATTTGATGAGTTTGTAAAACCCTTTGATTTAGAGCAGGGAAATCTGGTTCGATGTATGGTGGTGAAAAGGAAAGAAGAACAATATTTTCTTTTCTTAGATATGCACCATATTGTAGGTGACGGAATCAGCATGGGAATCTTTTTAAATGAACTGAAAGCATTGTATGAAAAGAAAACGGTTCCAGAAGTGACAAAACAATATAAAGATTATAGTGAGTGGATGCAGATGAGGGATTTATCCAATCAGAAAAACTATTGGAAATCCTGCTTCCAAGATGAAATTCCAGTTCTGAATCTGCCACTTGATTATGCAAGGGGAAAAGAACAGAGCTATCAGGGGGCTATGGAGTCAATCGTATTTGATAAGGAACTTTCCTTGGCAATTGAGGCATTTACAGGAGAGGAAGAAGTCACAGAGTATATGGTATTCTTATCAGCCGTTATGGTACTTCTTGCAAAATACAGCAGACAGTCAGATATTCTAGTTGGAACCCCTGTAAGTGGACGTACTCATAAAGATGCAGAGCAGATGATGGGCATGTTTGTGAATACCTTAGTGATGCGTGGAAAGCCAGAGGCATATAAGAACTTTCAAGAGTTTGTACAGGAAATGAAACAAATCTGTTTGGATGGCTATGAGAATCAGGAATATCCGTTTGAGGATTTGGCAGAAGAACTGAATGTGGTACGTGACATGGCAAGAAATCCTTTGTTTGATGTGATGTTTACCATGCAGAATAATGAGATTCATGCACTTACACTGGATGGTTTAAAGGTTACACCTGCAGAAGAAAAAACGGTTCTGTCAAAGTTTGACATGACATTTACTATTATAAAGGAAGAAAACAATCAGTTTAGGGTTGTTTTAGAATACTGCAGTGAGTTATACCGCAGAGAGACAATCAAAGGAATGCTCTTGCATCTTAAGAGTCTCATGAAAAATGCAATAGAGAAACCAACGTGCATGTTAGAGCAGTTAGAACTTATGGATTCTTATGAGAAAACACAGATACTTAAGAAATTTAATGATACGAAGGCAATTTATCCAGAGGATAAAACAATGGCACAGCTCTTTTTAGAAACGGTGTCTAGCTATCCTCAACATACAGCATTAATCACTTTGGAGGAACAGATTACGTATAAGGAACTGTTTGAGATGGCAGGAAATGTTGCTGCCGTACTAAAAAAGTACCAAGTTGGAAGAGACAGTCTGGTGGCTGTCATGATGGATAAAAAGAAAGAAACCGTAATTGCTTACCTTGGAGTTATTCTGGCAGGAGGTGCTTATGTACCAATTGACCCAGACTATCCAGAGGAAAGAATTTGGGACATGCTAGAAGATTGTAAGCCAGCAGCGGTATTAACCTGTCAGAATAACAGGAGTTTCCAGAAAGAACAGATTCCTGTTGTCTATTTGCCAGAGATTCTTAACGAGAAGAAGAATACATGGGAGGAAGTAAACAATCAGCCAAACAGCCTTGCTTATGTAATTTATACATCAGGTACAACTGGTAAACCAAAGGGAACCCTGATTGAACAAAGAAGTGTCATTCGTCTAGTGAAAAATTGTAACTATGTAACTTTGAACGAAGAAAGCAGAATTTTACAAGGTGGATCACTGGCTTTTGATGCTTGTACATTTGAGTTGTGGGGAGCATGGCTAAATGGTGGTACGGTCTGTTTAGCAGAAAAGGATGTGCTTCTCCAGCCGGAAGAACTCACGAAGCAGATAAGAAGTCAGAAGGTGAATACTGTCTTTATCACAACGGCGTTGTTTAATCAGATGATGGAATATGATTCAGGAGCATTCCAGAGCGTAAGTTATCTGATGACTGGTGGGGAAGCAATGTCTGAAAAATACTGTAATGCATTCTTAGGAAACCGTGCAAACAAGGCAGTTAAGTTTTGTAACATTTATGGACCTACTGAAGCTACAACCTTTTCCAATTATTATGATCTGCCAGGGGGATGGGAGAAGGGACCTGTTCCGATTGGAAAACCTGTTTCCAATACAACGTGTTATGTCATGGAGAAAAATCAGCTGTGTGGTATTGGTGTCCCAGGTGAACTGGTAATTGGAGGAGTAGGAGTTGCAAAAGGGTATTTAAACCGTCCTGAACTTACAGAAGAGAAATTTATAAAAAATCCATTTGGAGAGGGAACTCTTTATCGCACAGGGGATCTTGCATGTTGGGATTACGAAGGAAATATCCGTTTCTTAGGAAGAATGGATGAACAGGTAAAAATTCGTGGTTTCCGTGTAGAGACAGAAGAAATTGAACGAGTATTCCAGCGCATTCCGTACATACAAGATGCTGCTGTAATTATCCATGAGGAAGACGATGAAAAGACAGTCTGGGCTTATTACGTTGCAGATTATGCAGTTTCGGAACTTGATGTAAAACTGAAATTAGCAGAAAGTCTTCCTGAATATATGATACCAGCTCGTATGATGCAGCTTACAAAAATTCCAGTTACCTCCAATGGAAAAACGGATAAACGAGCCTTGCCAATGATCAAAGGAGACCAGTCGAAAGACTATATCCCACCAGAAACGATGGAACAAAAAGCGGTCAGTGAGGCATTTTGTCAGGTGCTGGGACTTGAAATGGCTGGAATAGAGGAGAATTTCTTCCTTGCAGGTGGTGATTCCATTAAGGCAATTCGTATTGTATCCAAAGTAAGGGAAAAGGGATATGACATAACGGTAAAGGACGTTATGAATCAGAGAACTGTGGCAGGAATTGCAAGTTTAGCAGTTCGTATAGAAGAGACTCAGAAAGAGGATAAGCCAGTGATAGGAGAAGTAGCACTACATCCAGTTCAGAAAGCATTTTTAAGCTGGAAGTTTGCAAAGCCTTCCCATTTTCAGCAAGCAGTTATGCTGAGCTGTGAAGCTGGTTTTCAAGAAGCAGGAGTCAGGGAGGCATTAGAAAGTCTTGTGGTTCATCATGATATGCTTCGGGCTGTTTATCAAGATGGAAAGGGCTTTATTCGAGACATAGATGATGCTTTGCTCTATGAGCTTCTGACCTGCGACATTGTTTCCATGGAGGATTATAAAGGGTTCATAGAAGAAAACAATACAGCGTTACAGGAAACATTTTCTCTGGAACAGGGGCCTTTACTAAAAGCAGGTTTATATCATACAAAAGATGGTGGACAGCTGCTGATTTCAATTCATCATATGGTTGTGGATGGCGTATCGTTCCGAGTAATTCTTGAGGACTTTATCCATTGTTACACTGCGTGGACACAGGGTAAGAAATGGACACTTCCAGGAAAAACAGTTTCCTATCAGAAATATGTACAGCTTATAAAGGAATATGCAAAGACCAGTGAACTGAAAGAAGAACTGCCCTACTGGAAGAGAATCAGTGAACTGGCAAAAACCGCGGATATACAAATACCAATGACAGAGTTAGAAAATGCTCCAGATAAAGTGAACTTTGATACTATGTATGGTTCTCTTACAAAAAAACAGACCAAAACTTTACAAAAATCATTAGAATCCTACCATTTGGAAATGAATGATATGTTGTTAAGTGCTCTAATGGATGCCGTACATACATTGACTGGACAGAATAGAGTGGCAGTTTCCTTGGAAGGACATGGACGAGAACCGCTTCATAAGGAATGTAAGGCGGATCGTACTGTTGGCTGGTTTACAAGTATTTTCCCTTGCGTTCTGGAACAACAAGAAACCATGGAAGATATGTTGATTGAAACGAAAGAAATGCTTCATCAGATTCCAAACCATGGCGTGGGATACGGCATTCTGCTTCATGAAAGCCAAGAAACGATACTTTTCGTAACACCAGCAATGAGCTTCAATTACTTGGGCAGTTTCGACCAGGATGGGCAAGAGGGCGATATCAGAATGTCTACACTTTCAACAGGCAGAACTATCGCAGAAGAAAATGAGCTTATCAATTCAATCAACTTTAGTCTAAGCATTACAGAACAAAGTCTAAAAGTGAGTATTTTGTGGAAGAGAATGGCAATACCAGAGAGCTTTGTTGAAAAACTTATGGAAACCTTTTTACAAAGCATAGTAAAGATATCAGACTATTGCTGTGAGAAGGAAACCGTTCAAACACTGTCAGATTTTGAAACCGATCATTTTGGAGAAAAGGAACTAGATAGCCTGAATGATTTATTAATGGATATAGAGGAGGATGATGATGACTGGGAATAAAAAAATAGCAAATCCTAATATCCAGGCCATTTATGACCTGACACCGATGCAGGAAGGAATGCTGTATTCGAAAATGCTTGATGAGAATTCAAGCGAATATGTAATTCAGATCGCTATGAGAATGAAGAAGCCTCTGAAACGAGAGATTGTCAAAGCCAGTCTGTCTCTTTTATTAGAGCGATACGATGTGCTGAGAACGATGTTTTTTTATGGAAAGACAGAGAAACCAAAGCAGATTATTTTAAAAGAGCGTAAAAAATACTTTCGCTATGTGGATTTGGCGGAAAAAGAAGTTACGTTAGAGCAGTATCTGAAACAAGATGTAGCACGAGGTTTTGATTTGCAAAAAGACACGCTAATTCGCGTGTCTATGCTCGTGACAACAGAAGGAGAGCAGGTACTTAGCTGGACGATGCATCATATCATTATGGATGGCTGGTGCACAGGGATGCTTTTTCAAATGTTTTTTGAATATTATCATAGATTGCTTGCAGGGGAAGAAATAGAATCAATTAGGCAGCAGATAAGGAAAGAAAAGGGACGGGAAACATCCTATGAAGAATACATAAGGTGGCTTTCAAGACAGGAACTTGGAAGGGCAAAAACGTATTTTAAGGAATTACTAACAGGATATGATGTCCCAACAGGAATTGAATCCTATTTGAAGCAGAGCAGAGAACAAAAATGTGCAGAAGAGTTCTGTTTAAGCGGAAGTAAAACCATATCGGCTGAACTTGTCACCAAGGCGCGTGAGAACAATGTAACTGTTAGCACTATCTTAGAAACGGCGTGGGGGATTGTACTTCAGAACTATAATCACGCAGAAGATGCTGTATTTGGAAAAGTGGTTTCTGGAAGAAATGCGAATCTGCCAGGGATAGAGCATATGCTAGGTTTATTTGTCAACACCATCCCTGTTCGTGTGAAGGTGGATAAAGGGGAAAAAATTAGTACTCTTCTTATGGAAATGCAGAAGCAGGCAGTAGCGGGTACATCCTATGATTACTGCCCGCTTTCAGAAGTGCTTAAAGAACAGGAACTTGGAAATCAGCTTTTTCAGACAATTTTTGTGTTTGAGAATTTTGAACAGGGTAAGCCAAGTGTTTCCAGTGAAGATATGCCAGAAATTATGAAATCCAGAGAAGAAACCAATTATCCTATATCTGTAAACACAGCATTGGGCGAGGTCTTGAAGATTAAGATTATGTATGATGCTTCCATGTACCAGCAGGTGGAAATAGAGAAACTGGGGAAGCGCTATCTTTGGACTATAGAACAAATGATTCGTAATCCAGAAAGAGAAGTCTTACAACTTAAACTTCTTACAAAGGAAGAACAAGAGGCTTTATTAAAGCAGAAACTATGGGATGGGGCTTATTCTGAGGAAACGCTTTTGTCTTTACTTAAGAAACAGGTAATGTTAAGTCCTGACAAAACAGCACTTGTATATGGAGGACAGAGAATGTCCTACAAAGAATTGCTGTCCTGCGCAGAAAATCTTGCAGAAATTATTAAGAGCAGAAAGCCAGCGAAAGAACAGTATGTGCTTCTTATGGCAGAACATTCTATTGAAATGATTCTTGCAATGTATGCCATTATGAAACTTGGTGCAGGTTATGTGCCAGTTGATCCAGATTATCCAAAGGACAGAATCGCTTCTATTATGGAAAGCTGTCATGCCTCTTTGATTTTGACAGCATTGCCAGAAAAAGAAGCAGATATCCCAAAAGAGGCTCTAGTATATGACTTGTTAAATTGTGATATGTGGGAAAGTCATACTTCAGTCTCAAATCGATGCACACCAGATTCACCAGCATATGCCATTTTTACTTC